>NZ_JBFBKY010000010.1:0-115078 GCF_040702335.1 Pseudarthrobacter sp. NPDC080039
TGGCAGAGCACGATGGTGGCCCAGGTCATGATGATGCCGACGGAGGCGATGTTCAGCACGATTTCGAAGGCGTCGGCGGGGACGAGGTAGTTCAGTGGGACGCCGAGGAGGGAGACGACGGCGGTGATGGCGATGCCGCCGTAGGGGACGCCTGCTTTGTTCATGCGGGAGGCGAATTTGGGGGCGGAGCCGTTGACGGACATGGAGCGCAGGATCCGGCCGGTGGAGTAGAGCCCGGCGTTCAGGGAGGACAGGGCTGCGGTGAGGACGACGAGGTTCATGATGACGTCCACGCCCTGGACGCCGATGGAGCCGAAGAACGTCACGAAGGGGCTGACGCCTTTTTGGTAGGAGGTGAAGGGCAGCAGCAGGGCCAGCAGGATGACGGAGCCGACGTAGAACACGGCGATGCGGAAGACCACGGAGTTGATGGCCTTGGGCATGATTTTTTCGGGGTTTTCGGTTTCGCCGGCGGCGGTGCCGACCAGTTCGATGGAGGCGTAGGCGAACAGGACGCCCTGCATGAGGATGATCATGGGCAGCAGGCCGTTGGGGAAGATCCCGCCGTTGTCGGAGAGCAGGCTGATGCCGACCTGCTGGCCGGAGATGGGGGTGCCGAAGATGACGAAGTAGGTGCCGATGATCAGGAACGCGACGAGGGCGGCGACCTTGATCAGGGCGAACCAGAATTCCATTTCGCCGAAGACTTTCACGGAGACCAGGTTCAGGGCCAGGACGACGATGAGGGCGGTCAGTGCCCAGGCCCACTGCGGGACGGCGGCCATCCAGGGGATGTAGTTGCCGAAGAAGTGCATGTAGAGGGCGGCGGCGGTGATGTCCACGATGGTGGTGGTGGCCCAGTTGATCCAGTAGAACCAGCCGGAGACGAACGCGGCTTTCTCACCGAAGAATTCACGGGCGTAGGAGACGAACGAGCCTGACGAGGGCCGGTGCAGGACCAGTTCGCCCAGGGCGCGCAGGATCAGGAACGCGAAGAACCCGCACACCGCGTACGCGATGACCAGGGACGGGCCAGCAGCGTTCAGGCGGCCGCCGGCGCCCAGGAACAGGCCGGTACCGATCGCACCACCAATGGCGATCATCTGGATCTGCCGCGGCTTGAGGTTCTTGTGGTAACCCTTGTCCTCCGCGTGCAGGGAGGACTCAGTCGCATGCGCGTGACCACCATCAATAACGTGGTCGAACTCAACCTCTTCATTGGGGTTGTTGGGCATGGGTATTCCTTTCGATCCGGAGGAGATCTTGTTGGATGGGGAAAATTAGAAGACCGACCAGCCGGTGCGGTCGGAGAGGTCGGCCAGGGCTGCGGTGCCGGCCAGGGAGTTTCCCTTGGCGTCCAGGCGGGGGCTCCAGACGCAGATGGAGCACTGGCCAGGGACGATGACCAGGATCCCGCCGCCTACGCCGCTCTTGCCGGGCAGTCCCACCCGGTAGGCGAATTCGCCGGCGGCGTCATACATGCCGCAGGTCAGCATGATGGATCCGATCCGTTTTGCCTCGCTGGGGGAAAGCACGGTGCCGGATGTTCCCTGGCCGTTGTTGGCGAGGAACAGGCCGGCCTTGGCCAGTTGGACGCAGGTCATCATGATGGAGCACTGCCGGACGTAGTTTTCCACCACGACGGCGGCCGGCCGGGTGAGGTTGCCAAAATCCTTCAGGAAGTGCGCCAGGGCCAGGTTGCGGCTGCTGCTGTCCAGCTCGCCGGCGGCGGCCGCTTCATCAATGAACGGACCAGGGCTGCCCGCTTGTTCGGTGAGGAACCGCAGGAGCTGCGTGGCGGCGTCGGGCGTCTCTTCCAGCAGGTGGTCGGTGACCACCAGGGCGCCCGCGTTGATGAAGGGGTTGCGCGGGATGCCCTTCTCGGCTTCCAGCTGGACCAGCGAGTTGAAGGACGTCCCTGACGGTTCGCGCAGCACCCGGGACCAAAGGCCGGCGGACCTGCCGCCCTGCAGGGCCATGGCCAGGGTGAAGACCTTGGAAATGCTTTGGATGGAGAAGGGAACGCCGGCGTCGCCGGAGCTGAAGACCTCCCCGGAGGTGGCGGCGACAGCGATGCCGAAGCGGTCGAACGGGACCGTGGCCAGGAATGGAATGTTTGTGGGGACGCTGCCGGCGTTCTGCCGGGGCCGGTGGCGCCGGACGATGTCCTCGAGGAGGAGGCCAAGTGGCGGTGCGCTGAGTGTGGTGCTCATTTCCTGCCTGAATTGTCGTTGGAGGCGGCCCACTCCTGGATGTGGAGCAGGGCCACCAGTGAATCGCGGGGATTGCCGAAGTCCAGGCCGGTCACCCTGGCCGCCTTGGCAACGCGGTAGTAGACGGTGTTCTTGTGGAGGTTCATGTTCTTGGCGCATTCGGACACGTCGAAGCACGCGTCGAAGTAGGCCCGGAGGGTTGCTGCGAGTTCGGCGTCCTCCTGGAGCAGCGCGGCGAGGCTGCGGTGCCGGAAAGACGAGCTGTGGAAGTTCCGGGCTGCCTCGCGGTAGAGGATTTCCGCCTCGAAATCGTCCACACCGGCCACCGTGCCTTGCGTGGCGTCCCGCACGCACGCCAGCAGGGCCTCGGTGATGCCGGTGACCCGATGGAGGGACAGCAGGTCCTGCGCCAGCGGACCGACGGCGGCGAAGGGAGTGATGCCGAGGTGTTTCCGGGCATCCTTGACCACCGCTTCCGCGAGGGACCTCAGCCCCGCCTCCGCCGTGCCGGATTGGAGGTCCGGCATGATGATGGCCGTGTCACCGTTGAACTGGCCCACGACGGCGGACGCTTTGTACGCGGCGGCGTGGATGGATGCCAGGTTGGCCAGTTCGCCGTGCTTGAGCGCCGCGTCGTCAGCCCGGGAGTCGGCGTCGGACATGCCAATCAGCAGCAGTGCCGCGGGACGCTCCGAGGGGATCTTGCCGCTGTGGGCACTGGCGGCGGCCTCGGCGGGACCCGACAGGATCCGTGCAACCCGGTCCTCCCGCATGTGGACGGACTGCTGGTTGCGGTAGCGGATCAGTTCGGCGGAAACCCTCGCCGCGGACCCGGTGAGGACGTATTCAACGTCGGGGCCGAAGCCGTCTCCGGTCTCCTGCAGCCAGATGTAGCCCATGATCCGTTCACCGGCGAAGAGTGCGATGGCCACCCGTTCACGGAGCCCGTCCTGGGGCCGGGCAGGCACGCGGACGGGCTGCCGGGTGCGGTGCAGCTCGCGGTAGGCGCCCAGATCCTTGAGCAGCAGCTCGTACTTCCGCGGGCCGCGGCGGGACAGGATGGACGCCTTGCGGAGTTCGTCAATGTCATTGGTGACGGTGGAGTACGCCAGGACCTTATTGGCGGCGTCCTCGATGAGCACGTGGCTGGAGGTGAGCCTGGCCGTGGTCTGGGCGATGGCGAACAGGTCTTCCTCAAGCAAGGTGAGGACTTCGCTCTGGTAGCTCCGGGGCTGGATCCTGTCCTGGGCGATGGACAGCAGGCGGTCCCAGTCGGCGGCCGGGTCCACCAACAGGAGGCCCGAGCCGGCGGCCCGCAGGAGCTCTTCCGCCTCGGCCAGGTCTTCGCGGTTGCCCTTGAGGGCCACCACCGGGGGCGGGTCTTTCAGGAGCCGCCGCAGGGCGGGGAGGGCGGAGCGGCCGCGGACGCCGATGAGCAGGACAAAGGCTCCTGCGGCTGCGGGCGCTTCGTCGTCGGCATCGACAATCAGGAACCGTTCAATGGCCGCCGCCGAAGGGGCCGGCCGGAGGATGAGGCTGGCGAAGCCGAGGGGGAGATCCGAGAGGATGTCATCCACCGTAACCGCGGCCATGGGTTGTCCTTTTGCGTCGATCCCGCCGGACGGCTCTGTCCGGTCCCCTCATGCTATCGAGCCCAGGGCGGCCAAAATATGGATCCTCTTCCAAGCGCGGGGGGTAATTTTTGGTCCGCAGTCTGAGGTGCGCCGACAGGCGGGGACACGGTACGTGGATGCCCTTAACACCAAAGGCGGGCCAGCGCATGCTGGCCCGCCTTTGGCCCGGCGTGGTGCCGGTGTGCCGGCGCATGTGGGGTAGAGCTAGATCCAGGCAGGGGCCGCGGGGGCGGGGGTGGTGGATCCGCCGTCGTGGGTTGCCGTAGTGCCGTCCGTGCCGCGGCCGGTGGCCCATTGGGCGATGGCGGCGAGTGAGCCGGACACCACGGTGGGAGACGCAGCCGCGCTGTCACCGAACGACAGGCCGGTGCCGTCCACCTTGATGAGGAGCCCGTTGTCCGTACCTCGGGCGTGCCAGGCGCCGGTGATGTCCGTGAGGAGCCGGGCCAGGACGGGTTCGGGAATGTCCCTGAACGTGGCCCCGTTGCCCAGGTCCACGGCGTGCACCCATACCTCCCGGGTCCGCATCCACACCGTTTCCTCGGCCGGAACCACGCGGCCCTGGACGGTCTTGACCTTGTGGTGCCAGGAGTCGGCGGGAAGGTCGCGCCATTCCACGTTGAGGTGCACTGCCGAGTGGTCGAACAGGTTCCGCAGCGCGATGGGGGAGAGGGTGGCGCCGAAGTCGATCTCGTGGTTGCGGACCTCCACGGAGGGGTACATGGGCGTCTCCACCCCGGTGGCTGCCCACTCCACCAGGCGGGCCACCGCCCGCGCGTTGTAGCCCACGTGGGCTACAACGTGGCGGCGCGACCAGCCCGGCAGCAGCGAGTCCCCGTCCAGGTCAGCGTCGGAGAGCTCGTTGAGCTTGCGGGCGAAGAACGCGGTGCCGCGCCTGGCCTGCAGGAGCCCGTCGAGCAGGACGGGATCGGTGGTCTGGTCGTGCCGGGCGACCATCAGGCTTCCTTGACCACGCGGTTGGTCAGCTGGCCCAGGCCCTCGATGGTGGTGACCAGGACCTGGCCCTCCTGCAGGTAGCGCTTGGGGTCCTGGGCGTGGCCCACTCCGCCGGGGGTGCCGGTGGCGATCACGTCGCCCGGGTTCAGCGTGATGATCGTGGAGATGTAGGAGACCAGGTATTCCGGGGTGAACACCAGGTCCGAGGTGGGGGTGGACTGCTGGACGTCGCCGTCCACTGCCGAGGTCATCAGCGGGCCGGGGGTGAATTCGTCCTGGGTGACCAGGGCCGGGCCGAACGGGGTGGACTTTTCCCAGGTCTTGCCCTGCAGCCACTGGATGGTGCGGAACTGGTAGTCGCGCATGCTGATGTCGTTCAGGACGGCGTATCCGGCGATGTGCGCTGCCGCCTGGGCTTCGGGGATGCGGCGGCCGGTTTTGCCGATGACGACGGCGAGTTCGGCTTCCCAGTCGACGGTGTCCGATTCCTGCGGCAGGGCCAGGTCGTCGTTGGGGCCGATCAGGGATTCGGCGTACTTGGCAAACAGGGTGGGGTGCGCGGGGACTTCGCGCCCCATTTCCTTGATGTGGTTGCGGTAGTTGTGGCCCACGCAGATGATCTTGCCGGGGGAGGGCACGACGGCGGCAAGGTCGGCGCCGTCGAGGGCGTGGGTTGGGCCGCTGGCCGCCTTCGCAATGGTTTCCCAGGCGGGGTCCCGCAGGAGGGCCCCGACGTCGGAGAAGCCTGGAATCTCGGTGAGGGTATCGCCGTCCTGGCGGACCGCCGTCGTGCTGCCGTTGTCCAGGCGGAGGGTGAGGAGTTTCATTACTTGGTGCGTCCTTCGATGTAGGTGCGGTTGAAGTTCAGGCGCTCAAAGATGGGGGCGTCGCTGAACCGGAACAGGTCAAATTCGGATTCGGCCTGCAGGGACCAGGCGGCCCAGGACGGGACCACGAAGAGGTCCCCCTTGGCCAGGGCCCTGGTTTCGCCGTTCAGGGTCACGGTGCCGGCGCCTTCGAAGACCTGCCAGACGCTCGAGCCCACCTCGCGGACTGTTTCGGTCCAGGCGCCGGCGCGGAGCCGGTGGAACTCGGCGCGGATGGTGGGCATGACGTCGCCGCCGGTGGTGGGGTTGGTGTAGCGGATGGCGGCGTGGCCCTGGGAAACCGTGGCCGGGTGGCCCTCGTCCTCCAGCAGCAGCTGCTCGCGCAGGGCGGCGTCGGTGTACTTCCACCGGTACGCGGCGATGGGGGAGTTGGTGGTGTTTTCCAGGCCGGAAAGCGGGCGCAGGCCGGGGTGGGCCCACAGCCGTTCGGAACGGGAGATATCAGGGGTGGCCTCGTCCGTGACGCGTTCGGTGCCGAACTCGAAGAACCCGGCATCCGCGTAATGAACGAACGGGATGTCCAGGCCGTCGATCCAGGCCATCGGTTCATCGGTGTCGTTGTGGTGGCCGTGGAAGTTCCAGCCCGGGGTGAGCAGGAAGTCGCCGCGGGACATCCGGACCGGATCGCCGTTCACCACGGTCCACACGCCCTCGCCTTCGACGACGAAGCGGAAGGCGTTCTGGGAGTGGCGGTGTTCCGGGGCGGTTTCGCGCCCGCCCAGGTACTGGATGGCAGCCCAGAGCGTGGGGGTGGCGTACGGGGTGCCGCCCAGGCCCGGGTTGGCCAGGGCGATGGCGCGCCGTTCACCGCCGCGGCCCACCGGCACCAGGTCCCCGGCGCGGGCAGCCAGCGGGTACAGGTCGTTCCACCGCCACACGTGCGGCACCGCCTTGGGCGACGGGACCATGGGCATCAGGTCCGCGATCTCCGTCCACAGCGGAATCAGGTTCTCCTGGTCGAAATCCCGGTACAGCTGCTCCAGCTGGGCAGCCTCCTCCGGGGTGGGCGCGGGAACATGCTGTTCCTGCGCGACGGACTGGTGTGTTTGGTTTTCAGCGCTGATCGACACTGGCCATCTCCTTGCTGCGGACTGATTGCGACGTGGATTCGACCCTAAGGAAACAGCGCTGTGATCCCCAGCATATTCTGTACAGCAGAAAGAGCTGAGGACTTGGTTCAGCCGGTTGCGCCGCCATCCGCCGGATTGGCTGCGATGTCCAGCTCCAGCTGGCGCCGGGTTTCCAGCATGACGCCCACCAGCCCGGCATCGAACAGCGGCCGGAACCTGGCAACGGGGGTGGCCACGCTCAGGGCGCCAACCACCATTCCCTTGCCGTTGTGCAGCGCCATCCCGAAGGCGCTGATGCCTTCCTCGGTGCCCTCGAAGTTGGCGGCAAAGCCGTTGGCCCGTACGGACTCAAGCTCGCGCAGGAAAGCCGGGTACTCGGCGTCGGAAATGTAATCACCGGCGAGCTCCGCGTTGGGGGTGCGGAACAGTTGTTCCAGCATGGCCGGATCCAGTTCGGCCAGGATGGCCTTCCCGCCCGATGCCCGGTGCGCCGGCAGCAGGGTGCCCTGGCGGTCGCCAACGCGCAGGATGTTGCTGCTTTCCACCGTGTCCAGGAAGCGGACTTTGGTGCCCACCCGGATCATAAGGTTGACGGTCTCGTTGGTGCGCGCACACAGGAGCTCCATGTGCGGCCGTGCGATGTCCCGCAGCTGCCGCGTCCAGCTGAAGCCGGCCGGCCCCGCCCCCATGGCCGGCCCGGGAACGTACCGCCGGGTTTCATCCTGGACCGCGAAACCCCGGTACACCAGCATGGCCAGGAGCCGGTGGGCGGTGGATGGGGCCACCCCCAGTTCCGCCGCGGCATCCTTGAGCCGCAGGCTGCCCACGTCCCGCAGGAGCTGGAGGAGCTGCAGGGCGTTGTCCACCGCTTCGATGGAGTAAGTAGGTTTCCGCCGGGCCGGAAGATTCTGCATAACAGAATATTATGGGCGGGCCCCCGGGCTGCCAGCACAGTGGTGGGATGAATCACACAACTTCCGCTGCAGCGCCGCAGCGCACGGCCGCCCCCGCTCCGGGCGCAGGCCGTTCCGGGTTTCCCCGGCGTTCCGTGCTCGCCGTACTGGTGTGCTGGCTGCTGGTCGTTTTCGACGGGTATGACCTGATCGTTTACGGCACGGTCCAGGGCTCACTCATCAGCGACACCGGCTGGGGCCTGACCAAGGCCACGGCCGGAACCATCGGCTCGATGGCTTTTGTCGGCATGATGATCGGCGCGGTCTTCGCCGGCCGCATGTCCGATACCTGGGGCCGGCGCCGCACCATTATCGGCTGCGCCGTCGTGTTCTCCGTCTTCACCATCCTTTGCGCCTTCGCTCCCAGCGCACCCGTGTTCGGCGGCCTTCGCCTGCTGGCAGGCATTGGCCTGGGCGGCCTGGTGCCGTCGGCGAATGCCCTTGTGGCTGAACTGGTTCCGGAAAAGTGGCGGTCCACCATCGCCACCCTGATGATGTCCGGCGTGCCCATCGGCGGCTCCATCGCCGCCCTTGTGGGCATCCCGCTGATTCCTGCCTTTGGCTGGCCCGTGATGTTCCTGGTGGCCATGGTGGCCCTGGCGGTGGTGATCCCGCTGGGTCTTCGCTACCTGCCGGAGACCCTTGCTCCCGCACGCAGTGGCGGAGCCGGGGACGGCGCCAAGGAATCCCCGGGCTTCGGCTCCCTGCTCCGGGCCCCCTACCTGGGAATCAGCCTGCTGTTTGCCATCGGCACCCTGGTGACCCTCTTCGCCTGGTACGGGCTGGGGACCTGGCTGCCCAACCTCATGCAAATGGCCGGCTACAACCTCGGTTCCGCGCTGACATTCGCGCTGGCGCTCAACCTGGGCGCAGTGGCGGGCTCGGTCCTCACCGCATGGGCCGGCACCAGGTTCGGCCCCATCCCCACGGCCATCGCGGCAGCTGCCGTGGCCGCCGTCGGACTGCTGGTCCTGGTGACCGGGCCGCCCGTCGCCGTCGTCTACCTCATGCTGGTGCTCGCCGGTGTGGGAACGCACGGGACGCAGTGCCTGATCATCGCGGCAGTGGCCAGCCACTACCCGGCACACCTTCGCGGCACCGCCCTGGGCTGGGCGCTGGGCGTGGGCAGGATCGGCGCCGTCGCCGCTCCGCAGGCCGGCGGGCTTCTTCTCGCCGCGGGCCTGGGCGTCAATTCCAACTTCCTGGCCTTCGCGGCAGCAGCAGCCGCAGCGGCGGTCCTGATCGCCGCCGTCGGCGCCAAAATCAAGAAATCAACAGCAGTAGGAGTTTCCAATGTCTAACGTCAAAGAGTCCACCGATGTCCTCGTGGTGGGCGGTGGGATGGCCGGGCTGGCCGGGGCGCTGGCCCTGCGCGAAAACGGCGCCGACGTCACCCTCGTGGAAGTTGCACCGGCCTTCGGCGAAGTGGGGGCGGGCCTGCAGATGGCACCCAACGCTTCCCGCGTCCTCAAGCGCTGGGGCCTGCTGGAAAAGGCCCTGGAAATCGGCGTCCAGCCCAAGCACCTGGTGTTCCGCGACGCGGTCACGGGGGAGGAACTGACCCGCCAGACCTTGGGCGGCGAGTTCGAGGAGCGCTACGGCGCCCCCTACGTGGTGATCCACCGCAGCGACCTGCACCGGATCCTGCTGGAGGCCTGCCAGGCGGCCGGCGTCACCCTGGTGAACGACGTCCTGGTGCAGAAGGTGGAAACCGACGGTGACCGCGCCCGCGCCTACAGCGCCAAGGGCGAGGTCTTCGAAGCTGACGCCATCCTGGCCGCGGACGGTCTGAAGTCCACCCTCCGCGGGACCGTCGCCAATGACGGTCCCGTGAACTCCGCCTACGTGGCCTACCGCGGCACCGTTCCCATCACGGAGGAGACCCCCGCTACGGACCTGGAGGACGTCATCGTCTACCTCGGCCCGAACTGCCACCTGGTCCAGTACCCGCTCCGGAAGGGCCAGCTGCTCAACACCGTGGCAGTGTTCAAGTCCCCCTCGTTCGAACGCGGCGAAGAGCAGTACGGCGGCGTGGATGAACTCCAGGCCGCGTACAAGGACTGTGTGCCCGCCGTGCAGGAAGCCCTGAAGAACCTGGCCACGGGCATCCGCTGGCCCATGTACGACCGCGATCCCATCGAGAACTGGGTTGCGGGCCGGATGGCACTCATTGGCGATGCCGCCCACCCCATGCTGCAGTACCTGGCGCAGGGTGCCTGCCAGGCGCTGGAGGACGCGGCCGTGCTGCAGGATGCCGCCCGCAACCGGGTCTTCACGCCGGAAGGCATCGACGCCGGCGCCTGGGAAGCCGCCTTCCGCGACTTCAACGAGGAGCGCGCCGCCCGCACGGCACGCGTCCAGCGCACCGCCCGGATCTGGGGCGAGTCCTGGCACGTGGACGGCGTGGCACGCGTCCTGCGGAACATGCTGTTCAAGAGCCGCGGCGACAACAACTTCCAGTACAACGACTGGCTGTACGGCCGTAACGAGCCCGGCGCTCCCGCCGAGGTTCCGGCCGGCGCGGTACTGGCCGGGGCCTAAGCACCGCAAGGCAAGGCGGGCGTACGACGGCGGGTGGGTCCCGCCGTCGTACGCCCGCCTTATATATGGGCCGGCGCGTTCAACCCCATCGACTGCTCCCTATTTGTCGTTTTGACCCCTGAAAACGACAAGTACGGAGCAATCGATGAGGTCAGGCCGGTGCGGGTCCCGTCGATTCCCGGACGGTCAGGTGGGTGGGCATCACGGCCAGCTGCCGGCTGGCACTTCCGGAAAGGGGATTGAGCTGGGCCAGCAGCATGGATACGGCCACCCTGCCTGCCTGCTCGATGGGGCTGGAGATGGTGGTCAGGGGTGGGTTGCAGAAGTCCGCGCCGAAGATGTCGTCCGAGCCAATGATGCTCATGTCCGCGGGCACGCGGATGCCCCGCGCCTGGAGCCGCTGGAGCATGCCAATGGCCAGCAGGTCATTGAAGACGATGCAGGCCGTTGCCCCCGTCCTGACGGCTGCGTCCGCCGCGGCCGCGCCCGACGTCGTCTTGGGGGTGTAGGGGCCAATGCGGTGGACCTCCATGCCGCGTTTGGTCGCGTCCTCCTCGAACACTTTCCACCGCATCTGGTTGGACCAGGAGGTGGGCGGCCCTGCGACGTAGCAGACCTTGTGGTGGCCCAGCGAGGCCAGGTGCTCCAGGGCCTGGATGATGGCGGACGGCGTATCGATCATGACCGTCGGGGCGCTGGTGGAAGCGCGGTTGAACGTGACCAGGGGCTGTGACTGCGAAACTTCGGCAAGCTGCGCGTCCGTCAGGCGGGACGCCGCGAGGATGAAGCCGTCGGCGGATTTACGCATTTTATGCAGCGCGTCCAGTTCCATCTCGCTGGACTCCTCGGTGTCCACCAGGAGCTGGGTTACGCCCGCTGCCTTGAGTTGGTGCTGCGTGCCCCGGATGATGTCGAAGTAGAACGGGTTGGTGATGTCCGGCACCAGGACAGCCACCGCATTGGTCCGGCCCGAGCTGAGGCCGCGGGCCTGTGAGCTGGGCACGTAGTTGAGTTCGGCTGCCGCTTCTTCGATCCGCAGGCGGGTGCGGGGATTCACCCTGTCCGGCCGTGCCAGGGCGCGCGAAACAGTAGAGGTGGCTACCCCTGCCAGCTCGGCAACGTCGCGGATGGTGGGCGGGCGGTCCCGCTGAAGGCCGGTACCAAGGCCGGTCGGGGCTGACGCCTCAGTTGCTGGGTCTGCCATCGCTGGGCCTTCCTCGCGGACCGGCATGAACCGGCCAAATGGGGTTTCCAAGGCTACCTGTTTGCGGAGCCCGGTGAACTCAATCTGAGCACTTTTGGCAATTTTTGGCAACCGCTTGCCATTCTCGTTGCCATCTTCCTAGACTGACTTTCGAGTCGCCTGCAGTGATTTCCGCCACAGGACGGATGTGGCCATGTGGGTGTCCTAGAGGAGAAAAACAATGAGGTTTAAATCGACTACTGGGCTCGCGGCAGTTGTCACGGCTGCAGCGCTCGCCCTGACCGGTTGTGGATCCGGAGGCTCCGGCAGCAGCGGAGGCTCAACCAATGCGAATGGGAAAGTTGACGGTACGGGCAAGACCCTCAACGTCCTGGTCGGCGTGCAGACCCAGTACCCCGAGCAGCAGAAGCAGTGGCAGAGTGATATCGCCGCCAAGTTCAAGGCCCAGACCGGGGCCGACGTGAAATTCGAAACCTTCGCCTCGGCCAATGACGAGCTCACCCGGATCCAGACCTCGGTGGTATCAGGCCAGGGCCCGGACATCTACGGACTCGGCACCACCTTCACCCCCACGGCCTACGCCACCAAAGCATTCGTCACCCTGTCGGATGACGACTGGAAGGCAGTAGGCGGCAAGGACCGCTTCAACCAGGCCGCCTTGGGAATTTCCGGGCCGGACAAGGACCACATGGCCGGCATCCCCTTCGTCAGCCGTCCGTTCGTGATGGCCTATAACAAGGACCTGCTGGCCGCAGCCGGCATCGACAAGCCCGCCACCAGCTGGGACGAACTGGCAGCCCAGGCCAAGAAGATGACCAAGGGGGACACCTACGGCATCGCCACCGGCTACAAGGACAACTACGACCCCTGGAAGTTCATCTGGGCCATGTCCGTCCAGGCCGGAAACCCCCTGGTCGATGGCAACAAGCTGAAGATGGACGATCCCACCGTCAAGAAGGCTTACGAAACCTACTTCGGCTGGCTGACCAACGACAAGGTTGTTGACCCTGCTTCCGTCGGCTGGAGCAACAGCAACGCCGTGGCAGCCTTTGCCAGCGGCAAGGCGGGTTACCTGATGATGACCACCTCCAGCTCCATCCCCACCCTGGACAAGTCGGCAGTTGCCGGAAAGTACCAATACACCGTGATGCCCACCATCGCACCGGGTGAAACGCAGTCCAAGTCCGACGCCCCCGCCGCCAGCATCCTTTCGGGCGACAACCTGGTGGTGGCTGACTACTCGAAGCAGAAGGACCTGGCCTTCGCCTACATCAATCTCATCACCTCCAAGGACGAGCAGCTGAACTACCAGAAGATCTTCGGCGACCTGCCTGCCAACGCTGAGGCCCTCGCCAGCCTGACCGATCCCAAGCTCAAGCCGGTTGCAGACGCCGCTGCCAAGTCCAAGGCAACGCCGTTCACCGGAGCCTGGGGCGACATCCAGCTGGGCCTGCTCAACGTCACGGTGCAGTCCATTCCGGACCTGGCCGCCGGCAAGGTGGACGAGTCCGCCCTCGACCAAAGGATCAAGGACGCCCAGAACAAGGGCCAGGCTTCCCTGGACCGGGCCTCCAAAGGATAGGTTCTGATGTCAACCGACGCCTCCCATGAAGTCCGGCTTGCGGCGGATACCGCCGCAAGCCGGGCGCCCCGGAATACCGACGACGCCGGGCAGCAGCCCGGGCACAAGGGCGGTCCGCGCCGCAAGGGCCTGAGCGAACGCAACCGCCCGCTCTGGATGTTGATCCCGGGCGGAGCCTTGATGATCATCATCATCGTGGTCCCGCTGCTGCTGGGCATCTACATGTCCGTCCTCAACCTGGACCAGTACACCCTGCGGAAATGGATCAGCGCACCGCTCATCGGCGCTGAGAACTTCGTGGAAGCTGTCACGGACTCGCCCCTGCTCCACGCCGTCTGGCTCAGCGTCAGCTACTCGCTGCTGGCCATGGTGGTGACGCTGCCCCTGGGCGTCGCCGCCGCGGTGGCCACGCAGAACGCGTTCAAGGGCAGGGCGGTAATACGCTCCATCTTCCTTATCCCCTATGTGCTTCCGTCCTTTGTGGTGGCAACGGTCTGGCGGACCATGCTCCAGCCCGGCGGAATCGTGGACGAGGCTCTGGCAACGGTCGGCATCCACGTAGGCCTGTGGCTCAATGGGCCGCAGACCTTCTGGACGCTGGTCCTGGTCCAGATCTGGGCCTCCTGGCCGTTCATTTACCTGCTGGCTCTGTCCGGCCTGCAGTCCGTGGACCACGAGGTGCACGAGGCCTCCGCCCTGGACGGGGCGCTGTGGTGGAACAAGTTGCGGTACGTGGTCTTCCCTTACCTGAAGGGCCCGCTGTCGCTGGCCTTCCTGATCGGGATGCTGCACCACATCAACAACTTCACCCTCCCGTTCGTGCTGTTCGGCGTCCCGGCCCCGTCCGACGTCGAAGTCCTTCCCATCCTGACCTACGTCACGAGCTTCCAGAGCTTCCGGTTTGGCCTGAGCGCCGCCATGGCCTTCATCTCCCTGGTGCTCATCGCCATCCCGCTGTTCGTCTACCTGCGTGCCGTCAAGCTTGACGACGCCGATACACCAGGAGGCAAGAAATGAGCACCACCACAGCCACACGGCAGAGTCCGGCCACCGTCCAGGTGGACCGTCCGGGTTCGCACCGCCAGCACGAGGTGCTGCGGCTCCTCCCGGGACCCCTGTTGGTTATCGTCCTGGTATTCCTGGGCGCACTTGTCCTGGTTCCGGTGCTGTACATCTTCCTGGCCTCGGTGAACTCGGACATCGGGGTGGCAAACGGCGAGTTCTGGCCGTCCACGGTCACGTTCGAGAACTACTCGAAGATCTGGACCAGCGTCGGCCTTGCCACCGGCCTGACCAACAGTGTCCTGGTGGCCGGCGCGACCGCGGTGGTCTCCGCTGCACTGTCCGTCTCCACCGCGTTCGTCCTGGTCCGCTACACCTTCCGCGGGCGGCTGAGCATCCTGCGGGGCCTCCTGGCGCTGCAGTCCGTGCCGGGAACCCTGATGGTGCTGCCGGTCTTCGTCCTGTTTTCCTCGGCGGCAACCTACCTGGGAATCCAGGTGATCGGCACCCAGTGGGGGCTGTTCGTCACCTACCTGACGTTCGCCATGCCGTTCTCCACCTGGGTGATGGTCACCTACCTCCGCGGGCTTCCCAAGGAACTGGAAGAGGCGGCAAGGATCGACGGCGCGTCCAACCTGGGAGTGCTTTTCCGGATCATCCTCCCGCTGAGCTGGCCCGGCATTGTCGTCTCCGGCATCTTCGCGTTCCTGCTCGGCTGGAATGACGTGCTCTTTGCCTCGGTGATGACACGCCCCGAAAGCCAGACCGCCGCCGTCGCACTCCAGATCTTTGGTGCCTCGCAGGAAGGCGGCGCCATTCCCTACTACGGCCAGATGATGGCGGCGGCGCTGGTATGTGCCGCACCAGTGGTCATTCTTTACCTGATTTTCCAGCGTTACCTAGTAGGCGGGCTGACCGCCGGAGGAGTTAAATAACCATGGTTTCGACCACCCAGGTCACGTGGCAGCTGTCAGGATTCGGCGACGAGATCGACGACGACCCCGCAGTCCAGATCGCGGTGCTGCAGGCGCTCGGCGCCAACCACATCGAGGTCCGCAGCGCGTGGGGCACCAACATCGTGGACCTCAACGACGACCAGCTCCAGGCCCTGGCCACCCTGCTGAACGAAAAGGGCATGCAGGTCTCGGCCATCGCATCCCCCATCGGGAAGGTGGACGTCAGCCTCCCCGTGGAACACGAAGTGGAGCGGCTGCGCCGGGCGGTCAACGCCGCTAAGGTCCTGGGTGCGAAGTACATCCGCATCTTCTCCTTCTACTACGGGGAGTCCGTGCCGGTGGAGAGCATCCGCGACGCCGTCATGGAGCGAATGCGGGCGCTCGCCGATGTCGCTGAGGAAGCCGGCGTAATCCTCCTGCATGAAAACGAAAAGGACATCTTCGGGGACGTCCCGGACCGGGTCCTGGACATCATCGAGACCGTCAACTCTCCCGCCCTGAAGGTGGCCTGGGACGCCGCCAACTTCGTCCAGGTGGGGGTCAAACCCTTCGATGAGGGCTACGCGAAACTCCGCCCGCACCTGGAGTACCTGCAGGTCAAGGACGCCCTCTTCGCCAACGCCCACGTTGTTCCGGCCGGTGAGGGGGACGGGGACGTGCTCCGCACCGTCGAGGCGCTGAAGGCCGATGGCTACCAGGGCTTCGCCTCCCTGGAACCGCACCTGGCCGGTGCCCACGGCCTGGGCGGGTTCTCCGGCCCCACCGCCTTCGGCATTGCAGCACGAGCCTTCGCAAAAGTCACCGCAGAAGCAGGAGTCCAGACCGCATGAGCACCCTGAACGTAGCCATCACCGGGTGCGGCGTCATTGGCCGCACCCACGCCGTAGCCCTCCAGTCATTCCCGGAGGTGCGCATTGTCGCCCTCGTCGACGCCATCCCGGCGGCGGCCGAAGCGCTCGCCGACTTCATTGAGCAGCAGGGCAGCCAGCGGCCGCCGCAGTTCACCACGCTGGCGGACGCCTTCGCGGCGGAGGACATCGACCTCGTGGCGCTGGCAACTCCCAGCGGCCTCCACATCCAGCAGGGCCTGGAAGTCCTGGCCGCGGGCAAGCACGTAGTGATCGAAAAGCCCCTCGATGTGGACCTGACGCGGGCCCAGGAAATTGAAGCCGCGGCCAAGGAAGCGGCAGGCAAGGGAATCGTGGCCTCGGTCATCAGCCAGCACCGGTTCGACCAATCCAGCGTGGCTGTCGCGGACGCCGTCGCCAAGGGCCGCTTGGGCCGGCTGACGTCGGCCATCGCGTCCGTGGCCTGGTGGCGCAGCCAAGGCTATTACGACTCCGGCGACTGGCGCGGCACCTGGGCCATGGACGGCGGCGGCGCCCTCATGAACCAGGGCGTCCACACGGTGGACCTGCTGCTCTGGTTCATGGGACGCCCAGTGGAAATCCACGCGCACACCGCCCGGCTGGCGCACGACCGCATCGAAGTGGAAGACACCGCCGTTGCCACCGTCACCTTCGAAAACGGCGGACTGGCAGTCCTGCACGCCACCACCGCCGCCTACCCCGGGCTGACCGTCCGCGTCCAGCTCATGGGATCCGAAGGATCGGCCGTCGTGGACAACGACCGGCTGCAGTACTTCCACAGCAGGGACGCCGGGGGCGAGTCCGCGGACATGGGCCTCCAGGGCGGGGGCAACCAGGCGGATGAGGAACTGGCCAAGTACCCGGAGGAGGACTACAAGGCCGCGGACCCCACCACGTACCCTGCCGGGCACGTCCGGCAGTACCGGGACATCCTGGCCGCCATCGCAGCGGGGCGGCAGCCCGGTGTCACGGTCAGTGACGCGGTCAACGCGCTCGCCGCCGTGCGTTCCGTCTACGTCTCCGCCACCCTCGGCCAGCCCGTCCTTTTCGACGATGTCCTGGCGGGCAAGTACAACGACCTCGAAGTCCGCACCGGCACCGCGGCAGAAAGCGCCTGAGGCCATGAAGTTTTCAGTATTCACTGCATCAACCCCCGAGTGGACACCTGAAGAGGCGGTCCAGCACCTCGCAGAGCAGGGCTGGGACGGCGTCGAATGGCGCATCACCGACCAGGCCGACGCCGCCGAACCGGGCTTCTGGGCCGGCAACAGGGCCACTGTCCCGCTGGCCGGAATGGAAGACCACCTGGACCGCATCGCTGCAATCACCGGCGGTGCCGGACTACAGTTCTCCGGCATCGGAGGGTACGCACGGTGCGACAACCACGCGGACGTGGACCGCATGCTCACCGCCACTGCCCGGCTGGGCGCGGAAAAGGTCCGGGTGACCACCCTTCCACTGGGCACCGCGGCGTGGGGCAACGAGCCGGCCAGCGGCACGCCCTACCCGGAGCTCTTTGCCGCAGCCCGCCGCGATTTCGAGTGGATCGCCGAGCGGGCTGCGCACCACGGCGTGAAGGCCCTGGTGGAGCTGCACCACCGGACCATCACCGCTTCCGCGTCCTCAGCGCTCCGGCTGCTCGAAGGGCTGGACCCGCAGCACGTTGGAGTCATCCACGACCTGGGCAATCTCCTCATTGAAGGACAGGAGGACTACCTTCCCGCCTTCGAACTCCTCGGCGACTACCTGGCCCACGTGCACGTCAAGAACGCGGTCTGGGTCAACAGCGGGGACACCGATGAGTCCGGCGCCGCCGTCTACCGCAACGAGTGGGCTCCGCTCCGTTCGGGCCAGGGCAGCGTGCTTCAGTACTTCAAGGCGCTCGCAGCCTTCGGGTATGACGGGTGGGTCACCGTGGAGGACTTCTCCACCGAACTCCCGTTAGCCGAACGTACTGCGGACAACCTTGACTACCTCCGCTCCACGGCCGCCCTGGCAGGGCTCTCCGTCGCGGCAGGGAGGCGTTGAGCAATGAGCCAGCCAATAGCGGACCATCCGGACCGGCTGCTGCCGGCGGATCCCGGTGTCCGGGAGATTGCACGGTCCCTCTTCAAGAAGGTGGAGGGGCTGCCGATTATCTCCCCGCACGGCCACGTGGATGCGGCAGTCATCGAACAGAACACACCGTTCCCAGACCCGGCCGCCCTCCTGGTCACCCCGGACCACTACGTCACCCGGCTGATCCACGCCGGCGGTGTGCCCATGGACCAGTTGGGGCTGGGAACCCAGCCCGCGGATTCGCGGCAGGTGTGGCGCCGTTTCTGCGAGGCCTGGCCCAACTTTGAGGGAACAGCCTCGGGCTATTGGATCCGGCAGGAGTTCGCCCATGTCTTCGGGATCGGTGATGAACCGTCCGCGGACAACGCCGACCGGCTCTACAACGCACTGCAGGCCAAACTTTCGGAGCCGGGGTTCCGGCCGCGCGAGCTGTTCAAGGAATTCAACATCGAGGTGCTCGCCACCACCGACGACCCCCTGGACTCGCTGGACAGCCACGCCGCCCTGCACGCAGACCCCTCGTTTGCAGCCAGAGTGCTTCCCACCTTCCGGCCGGACCAGTACCTGAACATGGCGCACCCGGCGTGGCAGGACAACGTGGAACGCCTGATCGGCTCTGCGGGGGAGGGCGCCAGCGGCTATGCGGCCTACCTCAGGGCCCTGGAGGCGCGGCGCCGCCACTTCGTGGAGCGCGGCGCGGTGTCCGCGGACCACGGAGTCTTCACGCCCGCCACCCTGAAGCTGGACGACGGCGAGGCGGAGCGGCTTTTCGAGCGGGGCCGGTCCGGACAGGCGACTGCTGCTGACAGGGACGCCTTTGAAGCCCACATGATCTACCAGATGGCCCGGATGTCCGTGGAGGACGGCCTGGTCATGACCATCCATCCCGGCTCGTTTCGCAACCACCACGCGCCCACGTTTGAGGCCTTCGGCGCCGACACCGGCCATGACATTCCGGTGGCGGTCAATTACACGGAGGCGGTGCGGCCGCTCCTGCAGGACTTCGGGACGGCCAAGGACTTCCACCTGGTCCTGTTCACCCTTGACGAGACCGTGTTCTCGCGTGAATTGGCGCCGCTGGCCGGGTTCTACCCCTCGGTGTACCTCGGCGCCCCGTGGTGGTTCCTCGATGCGCCGGATGCCATGCTGCGTTTCCGGTCCGCGGTCACGGAGACGGCAGGGTTCTCGCGGTCCTCGGGCTTCATTGACGACACCCGGGCATTCTGCTCCATCCCGGCCCGCCACGACACCGCCCGGCGGATCGAGGCGTCCTTCCTGGCCCGGCTGGTCGCCGAGCACCGGATCAGCGAGGAACGGGCGCACGACCTGATCGTGGACATCATCGACGCCGCACCACGGCGGGTGTTCAAGCTATGAATGGCGCGCCGCCTGTACTCAACCGCAACCTCAAACCGCTGCCCAAGGCTCCGGTGCGGATCGTGCACCTCGGGCTGGGGGCGTTCCACCGCTCCCATCAGGCCTGGTACACCCAGCATGCGGGGGACGCGGCTGAGTGGGGCATCGCCGCGTTCACGGGGCGGCGCCCCGATGCCGCTGAAGCGCTCTCTGCCCAGGACTGCCTCTACACCCTGGTGGAGCGGTCGGCCGGCGGCGACAGCTTCGAAGTCATCGGCAGCATCGTGGAGGCGGCGGACGGGGCCGATGTGGGGCGCCTGTGTGAGCTGCTGGCCGCAAAGGAAACGGCGATCGTCACGCTGACGATCACCGAGGCAGCCTACGGGCTGGCCGCGGACGGAACGTTCGACGCCGGGGCACCGGCTGTGGCGGAAGACCTCCGCGCGCTGTCGGCGGCGGCGTCCGGGGAAACCGGGGCGGCGGGCGCAGCGCCCGGTACACCTCTGGGCCGCCTCGTGCTGGCCCTCGCCAGGCGCCGCGACAGCGGCGCCGGCCCACTCGCCGTCGTCAGCTGTGACAACCTTTCCGCCAACGGCGACGTTGCGCGGCGGGCAATCCTGGGCCTGGCGTCCGCGTGGGGAACCGGGCTGGCGGAGTGGATCGAGGCGAATGCCAGCTTTGTCAGCACCTCCGTGGACCGGATTACGCCGAGGACCACCGACGCCGACATCGCCGAGGTAGCGGAGCAGTGCGGTTACCGTGACAGCTCGCCGGTGGTGGCAGAGCCGTTCCGGAACTGGGTGCTCAGCGGGGACTTCCCTGCCGGGCGGCCACGCTGGGAGGACGCCGGCGCGGTGGTGGTGGATGACATCGAACCGTACGAGAACCGGAAGCTGTGGCTGTTGAACGGTTCGCATTCGATCCTGGCGTATGCCGGGCAGTTGCGCGGGCACGGCACCGTCGCCGAAGCGCTGGGTGATTCCGTGTGCCGGAAGGCAGTGGAGGATTTCTGGGACGAAGCCGCGCACCACCTGCATGCGGAAGGCCTGGACATTCCTGCGTACCGGCAGGCGCTGCTGGAGCGCTTTGGCAACGCCCGGATCGCCCACCGGCTGGCGCAGATCGCGGCCGACGGGACCACCAAACTACGCATGCGCGCCGTCCCCGTCCTGGCGGCGGAACGGTCAAGCGGCCGGAACGGCGCCGGCAGTGCCCTGATGCTTGCCGCCTGGATTGACTACGCGGGTGCCACCCGGGAGTTCCAGGATCCGCTGGCTTCGGAGATCCGCGCGGCCAATGAACTCGAGGGCATTGAACGGGTCCAGGCCCTGCTCCGCCTGGTCAGCGCAGACATAGCTGATGACCCCGGCATTGTGGACATGGTCTCCGGCCTGTGCGGCACCTTCATAGCCAAAACCGCCGCTTCCACCCCTCTTTAGACCCTGCTTTTTACTTCCGGAAGGAACAGTTGAACCCCATGAAGATCATTGCCGCCGATGTGTTTGTGACCAGTCCGTCCCGGAACTTTGTGACGCTCCGGATTACTACCGAGGATGGTGTGACGGGTATTGGTGATGCGACGCTGAATGGCCGTGAGTTGGCTGTTGCCGCGTATTTGCGGGAGCATGTGGCGCAGTTGCTGATCGGGAAGGATCCGCACCGGATTGAGGATACGTGGCAGTTCCTGTACCGGAGTGCGTATTGGCGGCGTGGTCCGGTGACGATGGCGGCGATCGCTGCGGTGGATATGGCGCTGTGGGATATCAAGGGCAAGCTGGCGGGAATGCCGGTGTACCAGCTGCTCGGTGGTGCGTCGCGGAACGGGTTGCGGGCGTACGGGCACGCGTCGGGGTCCGATATTGAGTCGTTGTTTGATTCGGTGCGGGAGCATTTGGAGTTGGGCTATAAGTCGATCCGGATCCAGACGGCGGTGCCCGGGATCAAGGCTGTCTACGGTGTGGCGGCGCAGGCGCAGGCGTCGGGGGAGCGGTATGACTACGAGCCGGCCGGCCGGGGTGCGTTCCCGCAGGAAGAGGACTGGGACACCCGCGCGTACCTGCGGCACCTGCCTGGTGTGTTTGAGGCGGTCCGGAATGAGTTTGGTCCGGAGATCCCGTTGCTGCATGACGGGCATCACCGGATGACGCCGATCCAGGCCGCGAAGCTGGGCAAGGCGTTGGAGCCGTATGACTTGTTCTGGTTGGAGGACTGCACCCCGGCGGAGAACCAGGAGGGTTTGCGCCTGGTGCGGCAGCACACCACGACGCCGTTGGCGATCGGGGAGATCTTCAACACCGTGTGGGATTACCAGACGCTGATCAAGGAGCAGCTGATCGACTACGTCCGGGCGGCGTCGACGCATTTTGGCGGGATTTCCCCGTTGAAGAAGGTGATGGATTTCGCGGCGCAGTACCAGATTAAGTCCGGGTTCCATGGGCCGACGGATATTTCGCCGGTGGGGTTCGCGGCGCAGCTGCATGTGGGGTTGGCGATCCATAATTACGGGATCCAGGAGTACATGCAGCACTCGGCCCGGACGAACGAGGTCTTTGAGCAGTCCATGACGTTCGTGGACGGGTACCTGCACCCCGGCAACAACCCCGGGATCGGGGTTGAGTTCAACGAGGAAGCCGCCAAGGCTTACCCCTACCAGCAGGCCTACCTGCCCTACAACCGCCTCGTCGACGGCACCGTGCATGACTGGTAACACCCGCCACGACAGGCAAGAAGGACAACTTCGGTGAGCATCAATAATCCCGCCCCCGCCAGACCCCGTGTGGTGGTCATGGGCGTCTCGGGCTGCGGCAAGACCACAGTGGGCGGCCTCGTAGCCCGGGAACTGGGCGTCCCGTTCCTTGACGGCGACTCCCTCCACCCCGTAGCCAACGTGGCCAAGATGGCAGCCGGCACACCTTTGACGGACGAGGACCGCTGGCCCTGGCTGGCGATCGTGGGCCGCGAACTGGCCGCCGCCGGTGACGGCGGACTGGTCCTGGCGTGCTCCGCCCTCAAGCGAAGCTACCGCGACGCCATCCGGGAACACGCGCCGGACACCATCTTCCTGCACCTCAACGGCAGCAGGGAGGTCCTGTCCCAGCGGATCGCCGGCAGGTCGGGCCACTTCATGCCCGCTGCCCTGCTGGACTCCCAACTCGCCACGCTGCAGCCCCTGCAGGAGGACGAACGGGGAGTGGTGGTGGACATCGCCGCGCCCGTTCCCGAGGTGGTGGCTGAGGCACTCAAGGGAATTGCCGCCGTCGTACCTCCTGCCAACGGTGTGCCAAGCACCCGGGCACGGCAGTTCGACGTCGACCTTGCCGCATCGCCGTTCAATCTCGACGCCGACGCCATCGCCTGGGTGGAGGGAACCCTTGGTGCCATGACGCTCGAGGAGAAAATCGGGCAGCTGTTCATCAACCACAACAACGACTACTCCCCGGAGTACCTCGACGGCGTGCTGGAGAACTTCCATGTGGGCGGCATGCGGTACCGCCCGGGGCCGTCGGCTGCTGTGCAGGACCACATCCGGTATGCGCAGTCCAAGTCCCGTGTCCCCTTGCTGGTTGCCTCCAACCCGGAGATGGGCGGGGCGGGCAGCTGCGACGACGGCACGTTCGTGTGCACGCACCTGCAGGCAGGTTCCCACCCGGACAAGAACATTGCCCGGCAGATGGGCAGGGTTGCGGGAGTGGAGACGGCGGCACTGGGCTGCAACTGGGCGTTCGCACCGATCGTGGACATCCACTACAACTGGCGGAACACGGTCATTTCCACCCGGTCCTTCGGCAACACACCGGAGATCGTGGTGGAACGGGCCAAGGAGTACTTCGACGGGATCAGCGAATCACCCACGGCATGTGCCATCAAACATTTCCCCGGTGACGGCGTGGACGAACGGGACCAGCACGTGGTGACGTCCTACAACACCCTCACTTACGAGGACTGGGACCGGACGTACGGGCACGTGTACCGGGAAATGATTGCGCACGGCGTGCAGTCCATCATGGTGGGCCACATCGGGGCACCGGCGGTTTCCCGGCATTTCCGGCCACGCATGTCCGACGCCGAGATCCTGCCTGCCACGCTTTCTCCGGAACTGCTGCAGGACCTGCTGCGCGGGGAACTGGGGTTCAACGGGCTGGTGCTCACCGACGCTTCGCTCATGGTTGGCCTGACCCAGGCGAAGAAACGCAGGGACCTGGTACCGGCCACGATCGCAGCCGGCTGCGACATGTTCCTGTTCTTCCGGAACCCGGCCGAGGACTTCCAGTACATGCTGGACGGGTACAAGTCCGGGATCATCACCGAGCAGCGGCTCCACGACGCGCTGCGGCGGATCCTCGGGCTGAAGGCGTCGCTGGGCCTGCACTTGAAGGCTGCAGACCAACTGGTGCCGCCCGCCGAAGCGCTTGACGTCATTGGATCTGCTGCGCACCGTGCGGTGGCTGCAGAGATCGCGGAAAAGACCGTGACGCTGGTCAAGGACACGGCCGGCAACCTGCCCATCACTCCGGCGACGCACCCCCGGATCCGGCTGTACGGGATCTCGGGCGGCGCCGACTTCACCCGGGCGGACCCGCTGGCGTACCTGGAGGTGGTGAAGGAGGAACTGGAAGCCGCCGGCTTCCAGGTGCACCTGTTCCGCACCGCTGAGCAGCGCGAGGCGTCGGGGGAGGCCGGGATGAACTTCATGCGGGTCCTGGCGGAGGAAGCCACCGGCGAATACGCCGAGAAGTACGATGCCGCGTTTGTGTTTGCCAACGTGAAGGGTTTTGCACAGGAGGCGGCCATCCGGATCAAGTGGTCTTCACCTATGGCCGCGGAAATTCCGTGGTACGTCACGGAGGTGCCCACGGTGTTCGTGTCCCTGAACCAGCCGAACCACCTGATCGACGTCCCGATGGTCAAGACGGCGATCCACGCCCATGCGGGCACGCGGGAGGCCATCCGGGCAGCGGTGGAGAAGATCCAGGGAAAATCCGGGTTCCACGGAACATTCAACGACAACGTGTTTTGCGGGTCGTTCGATACCCGTCTGTAACTGAAGGAGGCGCCCCCGCAACAGCGGGGCGCCTCCTTCATGCAGGTTAAGTCAGGGCTGGTACGTTAGGCGCGGTCCTTTACGCATCTTCACGGTCCGGGTTCTCCAGCCGGAAGAAGTTGGACTGGGATCCGTCGGACCGTTGTTCCTGGTAGATGAAGTTGAGGCGGCGGTCGTCGAACGTCTTGAACCATTCCTCCCAGCTGACCTCGCGCAGGTTCGCGTCCCTGTCCCGGAAATCGATGCGCAGGACGCCCAGGTGGTCCCCGTGTTCTGTGCCGTCAACCGTCGCCGGAACACCGCCGCGTTCCTCCGCCCACTGCTTGATGACCTCATGGTGGGTGGTGGCCAGGCTGCGGCCTTCACGTTCCGGCTCCTCGTCGGGCGAGGTGATTTCCTGTGAGTACTTCAACGACTTGGACGAGTCATCTCCGTGGCGGATCCTGCCGCCGTCGGGCCCCGCTCCCAGGTCCTCCGCGTCTTCCCCGCCGGATCGGCTGTTGCCGCCCCGGCCGCCATCGTGGTCATCCTGCCGGGCCTTGGCTACTTCCTTCACCAGTTCTTCCTTGCGAAGGCCGGAAGCGCCGGAGATGTGTTCGTCCCTGGCTTCCTGGCGGAGTTCGTCCACCTTCTTGTTGCGCAGTTCGGTTTCGCTTACATCGGGGGTGTTGGGCGTCTGGTTACCAGGCTTGTCACTCACGGCATGTCCTCCTTATTGCGGAACGCTGTTGCAGTATCGACAAATAATAAGGCTACTTACTTTTTAGCGCGTACCGGACGCGGCCGTCAAGCATCGGGGTGGCGGGTCGGACGGCAGGCATGGAGGGCGGAGCGCTTCGGCTTCCAGTCCCACCGCCTGTACCAGCGGATTCTCCTAACCAAGGTAAGCTTCGGCCGGCCCTGATTCGGGGCGACCCTGATCAGCGCAGCGCCTTCTCCAACCACCGCAAGTAGTGTTCCGGTTCGAGCAGGACCGCGGTGTGCCCGGCGAGGCCCATGGAAATGGTGCGCACGGGCCGGCCCAGCAGGCGTTGCAAACGCGGGATGTCTTTGGCGGCCTGGGTGCGGTCGTTCTCCGCCCGGAGTACCACTGCGGTTCCCACCCACAGTTTGAACCGGTTCGGACGTACGAGCCGCCTTTTGGCCACGTCGGCCGCAACGGCGAAATGGGATGCCATATCAGCGCGGGTCAGGTCGTGCCGGACGGTGTGGCTAAGCGCCTGCGCCCACCGGCCGTCGGGATCCGAGCCGGACGGGAACAGGCGCCTGAGGCCGGCGACCAAAAGAGCGGCGGACGGCCGCTTCGGCAGCACCCGGACCGCGGCGGCGACTGCGGACAGTACCGGCACCCAGGGGAGGCCGTAGTCCGCCGGTCCGCTGCTGGACAACACCAGCCGGCGGATCATTTGGGGGTGGGAAGCGAGGAATGCCTGCGCGAGCAAACCGCCGTAGGACTGGCCAACAACGTCGCAGCGCTCAATACCTTCAGCGTGCAGGATTGCTGACAGGCCGTCGTCGACATCTGCAAACCGCGCCACCGGCGGATAGTCCGGGGCGACGACGGTGTGGCGCGAGGCGAGCTGCCCGAGGAAGCTGCAACCGAGCGCAGCCCTGCGCAGACCGCCAGTGAGCCAGAGGACTGGCGGCCCGGTACCCACCCGCAGGTACCGCCACTGCACATTTCCCACCGTCAGCTCCCGGCCATAAGCCTCGGTGAAACGCCGCGCTGCCCACAGGACTGGTTCGGTGCCGTGTTCCCGTGGTGGTTCGCCGTTCACGTCGTCCTCCGCGAGGGGCTTCTTTGGGCCAAAAGCACGACGGCGCCAATCACCCCGAACGCTGCACCCCACATAAGAGAGGACCCCAGGTCGGCGAATCGCGGTGCGTTTCGAGGGGCCGGCATGAGGGGGTTGATGAAGACGCCCGCGTGCAGCGGCGGCAGTCCATGCTGTGGCTGCACAGCCATCGCAAACCTCCTGCCTTGCCTGCGGGGTTCCTGCCAGGAGCGGAAGTCCGCCGTTCGGTCTCAGGGCCCAGCCTTCCCTGGTGCGGCCATGGGCGCCAGGGGCTTTTGTCCGGCCGGCAGCCTTACCCTGTCACGCGTACTCCGCCCACTGCTCCTGTCCACGGCGTATCGCCCGGGGTCGGAAGCACCAGGTGCGCGAAGACGTACCCCTGGTCAAGTTCGATAATCAGTGTTGTTACGGCCGTGCAATCCAGTGTGAGCTCCGCGGGGTGGAAAGCTGCACCGGGATGCTCCTGCCCAACGGACACCGTCGCGCCGGAGGCGCCGGCACAGGCTGCCGTGACGGTGTACCGTCCCGCCGCCGGTACCTCCGCCACGGTGCCAAATCCCCTGACCGGGCCGTCCAGCGGCCCCTCCTCAAAAAGGAGGGCCGGGCCCGGCACTGCCTTTAACAGCCGGTCCAGCTCACGGTAATTCCTGACTTCCCGTTCAAGGACCAGGGGATCGATGGATGGCGCTGGGGACTCCGCCGCCGGCGCGGGATGGGCAGCCGACGCGCGGACAGGTTCGTCGTATTCGTATGAGCACCCTGCTGTTCCACCTGGAAGGACCATTAGGGACAGCGCAATGGCCAGCCGGCCATGCCAGCCCTTCACTCCCACATTTCAATGGTGGCTACACCTGCCACAACACGCAATCATTGCCGCTCCCCGTACAGCAAAAGGCCCCGGTTCCTTTGATCTACAAGGGAACCGGGGCCTTTCTACTTGGCGGTGACGGTGGGATTTGAACCCACGTTGGCTTTTACACCAAACAACATTTCGAGTGTTGCACCTTCGGCCGCTCGGACACGTCACCAACCTGAATAGGGTACCGGAGCAAGGCCTCCATCCCCAAAACGTGGCTGCGCCGGGGGCGAGGGCGTTGTGGGCGACCGCGTGAAAGGCCTACGACCCGGCTCCGCACAGGACAGAGGATACGTCGAAGTCCGTTAGAATTTGGTGCGGTCGGTTGGCGGACGCCCGGCGGAGACCAAGCGACGTTTCGGGGAGCTTCAGCATGCAGGAAAGTATCACCAAAGTACGCCCGTCTTGGGGGCGCCGCCTCGCAGGCATTGAAGGGCTCAGGGGAATAGCGGCCATCTCAGTCCTCCTCTATCACCTGGGACTTGGAGCTTCCTACCAGGTGCTGATCGGACCCGTCAGTATCTTGCTCACGCTGTTGGACCAAGGATTGACGCTCTTCTTTGTGCTTTCGGGGTTCCTGCTTTTTCGGCCTTTTGTCACCACGCTCATGGAGGACAAGACGCTCCCGTCCATCCGCCGGTACGCCCGGAACAGGCTGCTGCGCATCTACCCGGCATACGTGGTCATCTTCGTTGTCACGGGTCTCATCTTCGCGGCGGCCTTTATCAAGGGCAGCACGCACGGGCTGGGCCCGGACAATATAGGCAGGATTACGGACCCGGTGCAGATCCTGGCGAATCTCGCGCTGGTGCAGATGCTGATCCCTTCCTTCGTGATGACCGGGCTTCCCGTTTCATGGTCGCTCACTGCTGAGGTGAGCTTCTATATCATCCTGGCCCTGATCGCCATATGGTCAGCACGGTTGATCCGACGAGGTGCCAGTAAGACTGCGGTGCTTTTTGGTTTTCCGGTTGGGATGATTGCCCTCGGTGTTGGCGTGACCCTCTGGGGGTACAAAGCGACCCTCGGACTTTCGCCGGCCGCAGCCGGTGATTTCGCGTTCGGGCAAAACTGGACAGCGGTCCTCCTCCGCAGCGTCCTGGGCCAAGCGGACCTATTCGGATACGGGATGATCGCTGCCGTCGTCGTAGCGAAGCTCCATGACCGCGACGTCCACCGCGTATCGACTGGTTCGAAGATCGTGCTGCTTCTGGCGGCAGGCCTCGTTGAGTTGACGGGTTTCACGCTGCTCCGCCCGCTCCTGAGCAATATGTCAGGCATTGCGGCCGCGCTCATCCTTCTCGCCGTCGTCCTTCCCTCGTCGCGCCACGGCAATGCCAACAGGGCCGCGAAGGTCCTGGAGTGGCTCCCGTTCCGTTTCACTGGATTGATCAGCTACAGCATCTACTTGTGGCACCTGCCGATTCTTCTTTGGCTCATCAGCCACGACATGCTGTTCGGATCCAACGCCCGTTCAATGCCGCTCAACGGCCTTTTGGTCCTCGCCATCGCTCTCCCGTTGTCCACGCTTACGTACTACCTGGTCGAGCGGCCGGCGATGAAGCTGAAGAAGCCTACTGGGAGGGCCGCCAAGGGAGGCCCGGGGGTGCCCGGCGGGATATCAAGTGCAGAGGTGGCGTCCTTCGAACGATCTGGTTCCATGTCGTCCCCGGTCGGGATTTCCGGCGCGAAGCCTGCTGATTCACGGGAGTTCCTCGAGGAGACCCGCTAAGCACACGTGTGCCCGAGGGGCGGCCGCCGCCCCCGCCGCACTCGTGCCCACGGCGGCGGACCCACGGTTACAGCCTCACCAAAACGCCGCCACGCGCCGCCGGACTTTCGTCGTCCATGCGCGTCCGGCTAGATTCATCAGCAAGATGACAAATTCACAGACACCGATCTACGCAACCGCATACTGGACCACCGCCAAGGAGCACGGCGAGCTCAGAGGTGAAGAGGTACCCGCCCCCGGCCCGGGTGAGGCGCTGGTGCGTGCCCTGTACTCCGGGATCAGCAAGGGCACCGAAATGGTGGTCCATGCCGGCGCGGTGCCGGCACGCGTGGCGGAACGGATGCGGGCCCCGCACCAGCAGGGGCAGTTTCCCGGTCCCGTGAAGTTTGGCTACCTCTCGGTGGGCGTCGTGGAGGAGGGGCCCGACGAGTGGAAGGGGCAGCGGGTCTTTTGCCTCAACCCCCACCAGGACCTGTACGTGGTTCCGGTGGAGTCGCTGACCAGGATTCCGGATGGCGTTCCGTCCCGGCGCGCGGTCCTCACGGGCACGGTGGAAACGGCCGTCAACGCGCTGTGGGAGGCCGGGCCGCGCCTCGGGGACCGGATTGCCGTTGTCGGAGCCGGCCTGGTGGGCGGCATGGTGGCAACCCTGCTGCGCACGTTCCCGCTGCAGCGGCTGCAGTTGGTGGACCTTGATCCCGGCAGGAAGCAGCTCGCGGACAGCCTGGGCGTGGACTTCGCACACCCTGACGAAGCCTTGGCCGATTGCGACATCGTTTTCCATTGCTCGGCATCCCAGGGAGGGCTGGAGCGCAGCCTGCAGCTGGTGGGGGATGAGGGCGACGTCATCGAAATGTCCTGGTACGCGAACCGTGAGGTAACAGTGCCGCTCGGCGAGGACTTCCACGCCCGGCGGCTGTCCATCAGGGCCAGCCAGGTGGGCGCGGTGGCCCGCGCCCGGCGCCACCGCCGGACCAACGCGGACCGCCTGGACCTCGCCGTATCGCTGCTCAAAGATCCCGTTTTCGATGTCTTCCTGACCGGTTCCTCCCGCTTCGAGGACCTGCCGGAAGTCGTCCAAAGCCTGGCAGACGGCACCCTGGAAGCCCTCTGCCACGTCGTTGAGTACCCCGCCAGCAGCCGTGCGTCCAACCCGGCCGCCGACAACTCCGGAAACCCGAGGTAAACCATGTTCAGCCTGACCGTCCGCCGCCACTTCATGATCGCCCACAGCCTGCCCCGTGAAGCGTTCGGTCCTGCCCAGGGCCTGCACGGGGCAACCTTCGTCGCCGAGGTGGCGTTCCGCCGTCGTGCCCTCAACGAAGACGCGATCGTCCTGGACATCGGCGCCGCCGGGACCATCATCGAGGACGTACTGGGCGCCCTGAACTACCGGAACCTGGACGAGCACCCGGATTTCGACGGCAAGCTCACCACCACCGAGGCCCTCGCCGAATACATCGCGCAGAAGGTAGCCGCCAGGATCAAGGACACCGCGGACGGCCCTGAACTCGCTGGACTCGACGTCACCCTCCGCGAGAATCCGGATGCGTGGGCCACCTATTCGCTGGACCTCACCACCTGAGCATGGGCCCCATCCGCCTGCTGGTTCCGGGCAACATCCGCCACAGTTCAGGCGGCAACGTCTACAACGCGCGCCTGGTTGCCGGCCTGCAGGCCCTCGGCGCTGACGTGGACGTCGTCGCCGTCGAGGGCAGCTGGCCGGACGCCGGCGCAGGGGAACGACGGCGGTTTGGTGCCCTCCTCGGAACAGGGGAACCTGCGGCAGGGCCCGGGCAGGCAGTGGTCCTGGTGGACGGGCTGGTGGCCGTTGGTGCCCCGGACGAGCTGGAACTGGCGGCCACCGCAGGGCGGCAAGCATGGGTCCTGATACATATGCCTGTTCCGGAAAGTGCCGGGCGAGCGGCCCTTGAAAGCGAAGCCCGTGCCCTCCGCGCGGCAGCCGGGGTGATCTGCACCAGTACGTGGGCCGCAACCCGGCTCGCGGAACGCGGGCTTCCGCAGCCCGCCGTTGCCCTCCCGGGAGTCGACCCAGCCCCTCAGGCCACCGGCTCCAAACCTCCACACCTGCTGGTGGTCGCAGCGCTGCTGCCCAACAAGGACCAACTGCTCGCCGTGGAGGGGCTGGCCCACGTGCGGGACCTCCCTTGGACTGCGTCATTCGTGGGCTCGGACCAGGCGGACCCCGACTATGCGCGGGAGGTGCGGGGAGCCATCACAGCAAGCGGGCTGGGGGAGCGGGTGCTGCTCACCGGTGAACTGGCAGGCGCCGCGCTGGAAGCCGAATGGGCACGTACGGACCTCAGCCTTTTAGTGTCCCGGCATGAAGCATTCGGCATGGCGGTCACGGAGTCGGTGGCCCACGGAATCCCGGTGCTGGTCAGGGGCGGGACAGGAGCGGTTGAAGCGCTTGGCCTCGGGACGCTGGCAACGGACGACGGCGACCCCTGGCTTCCCGGCGCGGCCCTGCCACTTCCCGAAGGGGGACAGGAGAGTCCCGGGCGGCTGGGCCGGGTCCTGCGCCAGTGGTTTGAGGATCCGGAGACCAGGGAGAACTGGCGGGCCGCGGCCCGGGACGCACGGACGCGCCTCCCTGACTGGAGCAGGACAGCGGAGGAGGTTCTGGCCTTACTGGCTCCGAAGGGCTGACGGCACGGCCCGGGCGCAACAGCGGGCCGGCCGCCGCTGGGCCGCAACGACCGGGCCGGCAGCCACTTCAGAGGCTGCTGCGGTGGCTGGCAAAGAACTCGCGCAGCAGCAGGGCGCACTCTTCCTCGCGGACCCCTGGATACACCTCAACCCAGTGGTTGAGCCGCCGTTCGCGGAGGATGTCGAACACCGATCCGGCAGCGCCTGCCTTTTCGTCCCAGGCGCCAAAAACCACCCTGGGAATCCTGGCCAGGACGATGGCGCCGGCGCACATGGCACAGGGTTCCAGGGTGACCACCAAGGTGCAGTCGGACAACCGCCAACCGTCACCCGCACCGCCGGCGCTCCTGGCGAGTTCCTGTAACCGCGCCGCTGCTTCCCTGATGGCCACCACCTCGGCGTGGGCGGTGGGGTCGCCCAGTTCCTCCCGTTGGTTGCGTCCGGAACCCAGCACGCCGCCGTCGGGCCCAATCACCACGGCGCCGATGGGCACGTCCTCGGTGGAAAGGGCACGGCGGGCCTCGATCAGGGCAAGGCCCATCCAGGCGTCGTGTTTCTTTTCGGGCAAAGGCATGGCTCAATGATAGTTTCGGGGATACTCAGGTTACTTACCGATGCCGGGAGGCAGCATGGACACTCTTCGGGACCGCATAAGTATTTGGTTCAAACCCTATGCGGCGCTGGTGCTGACCATCCTGGTGGGCGGCGTGATCATCGTGTCCCTGGCGCTGCTCGGAGCTGAGGTCTACGACAACGTGGTGGACTCGGCCGGGCTTGCCAACCTGGACAAACCGGCTTTGGCCTTTGCCGAAAGCCTGCGCAGTCCCGGGCTGGATGCATTCGTCACCGGCTTCACGAACATCGGCGGCGGCGTGGGCATGCCCATCCTGGCCAGCATCCTCACTGCGTGGCTGACCTTCCTCGGCCGGAACTGGCGTCCACTGATCCTGGTGGGCGGTGCTGCCGCGGCCTCCATCACGGCCACCACTTTGGGCAAGAAGCTCGTGGGACGTACCCGCCCGGACCACGCTGACGCCGTTCCCCCTTACGAGGACTCGCCCTCTTTCCCCAGCGGGCACACGCTGAACACCACAGTGGTGATCAGCCTGATCGTGTACCTCATTTGCCTGCAGTTCCAGTTGATGTGGGTCCGTGTCAGCGCCATCACGGCCGGCACCATCTTCATCATTGCGATGGGCCTGAGCCGGGTTTTCCTTGGCCACCACTGGCTGACGGACGTCATGGCGGGCTGGCTGCTGGGGTTTGCCTGGGTGGGCGTGGTGATTATGGCCCACCGGCTGTTCCATCTCATCCGCAGGCGGGAGCATGCCGGCGCTGCGCCGTCGTTCGACCGTCCCATTGTCCGGGACGTCGTGGCCCAGGAAGTGCACGAGGGTGGAGGCTCCGGACCCGGGAAGGGCAGCGCCGGATGATAGTTTTGGGGGATGCGCACTCTCGTTGTTGACCACCCCCTGGTCGCCCACAAGCTCACCGTCCTGCGGGACAAGAACACCCCGTCGCCGGTTTTCCGGCAGCTGACGGAAGAGCTGGTGACCCTGCTGGCGTACGAGGCCACGCGGGAGGTCCGCACGGAGCCCGTGACCATCGAGACGCCGGTCAGCACCACCATTGGCACGGCCTTCACCAAGCCCACCCCGCTGGTGGTCCCCATCCTGCGCGCCGGCCTTGGAATGCTGGAGGGCATGACCAAGCTGGTCCCCACCGCTGAGGTGGGCTTCCTGGGCATGGCCCGGGACGAGGAGACGCTGGACATCATCACCTATGCGGAGCGCCTTCCGGAAGACCTGACCGGGCGCCAGGTCTTCGTCCTGGATCCCATGCTCGCCACCGGCGGCACCCTGCGGGAAGCCATCAAGTTCCTGTTCAAGCGCGGGGCGTCCGACGTCACGTGCATTTGCCTGCTGGCGGCCCCGGAAGGACTGGCCCGCCTGGAGGAGGAGCTGTCCGGTGCCAACGTTCACGTCGTTCTGGCTTCGATCGACGAGAAGCTCAACGAGAAGTCCTACATCGTTCCGGGCCTCGGTGACGCCGGTGACCGCCTCTACGGCATCGCAGGGTAGTTTTCACCCTTTCTGGAAGCTGTCCCTGCCGCTAGCCTGTGCGCATGGACTGGAAACTCGAACTTGTGTACGTTCCCGTCACGGGCGTTGACCGCGCCAAGGACTTCTACGTCAACAAGGTGGGCTTCAACGCGGACTACGACGAGCGGCCATCCGACAACATCCGCTTTGTGCAGCTGACGCCGCCCGGCTCGGCCTGCTCCATCAGCATGGGCGAAGGGCTCCTTGACGCCCCTGCCGGCACGGGAACCAACCTCCAGCTGGTGGTCGACGACATCCACGCGGCGCACGACCAACTGAAGAGCAATGGTGTGGACGTCAGTGATATCGAGGTGCTTCCCTGGGGCCATTTCGTGTATTTCGCCGATCCGGACGGGAATAAGTGGTCGGTCCAGTACATCCCGTGGCGGAATGCGGGCCGGGGCGCGGGGCAGGGCGGGGCGGGGGCCGCGCCTTAAGGCAAACGGCGGCCCGCATCGTGGTGATGCGGCCCGCCGTTAGCTGCCGGAATGTCCCCGGTCCGGGAGTGCCTAGTACCAGTTGTGTGCCAGGTGGAAGTTCAGGGCTCCGCAAGGCGACTGGTAGCTCTTCTTGATGTAGTCCAGTCCCCAGTTGATCTGGGTGCGGTAGTTGGTGAGGTAGTCCGCGCCGAACGTTGCCATCTTTTCGGCAGGCAGGGACTGGACGATGCCGTATGCGCCGCTGCTGGCATTGGTGGCCGTGGTGGTCCAATCGGATTCCTTGGTCCACAGCGTCTGCAGGCACTGCATCTGGTCCGGGCCCCAGCCAAAAGAGGACAGTTGGCCGGCAGCGTAGGCCTGGGCACCGGCAGGATCGTTAATCGCGACGGCGGGTGCCGGCTCGGGTGCGGGAGCGGGCGCCGGCGCCGGTGGGGCAGGGGCGGGAGCAGGTGCCGCAGGGGCGGCCGCGGGAGCTGGTTCGGCCGCCTGCGGTGCCACGCTGATGGCGGCCGGAGCCGGGTTCGTTGCCGGGTTGGAACGGATTTCGCTTTTCTCGATACTCATTTGGGCATCGGACGCAGCGGTGGAAGAGTTGGACCCGGTGGATGACACCGGAGTCATGCTGCTGGTTGCCTGACCTGCTGCGCCTACCCCCACCAGCACCGCACAGGATGCTGCGAGGATCCCGGCGCGCTGGCCGAGGGTTGTCTTCTTTGCCCGCTGCGCGGCCCGGTGTTTAGCCTTGGCATGCAGGCGTGCTTCTGCCTTGTTCTTGGACATGATTGATCGCCTCTCACACCTGCGGAGTTAGCTGTCGGGTTCGGATGAGGGCATCCGGCTGTACGGAAAGATCACGTACTGGCTTAACCCCAAGGGCATTCATTGCCCGGGACGGTGGGTCCCCCGCCTCTGCCGTTGCTCAATCGGGAATCCGGGGAAGCGGCAGAGCTTGGCGTCAACCCGGGATATGCGGCCCGAACGCGGACCGCACCCAATCGACGGTACAGGAAGATCGCGCGAAAGTCACATTTAGGTAACGGAAGTCACGCGCTCGGGCGCGCCGCATTGCGCCTGCACCGTCTTCGCGGGGCAGGCGCAATGCGGCGAGGAGACCTGCCCGTTACCTCGCCAGCAGGTAGACCGTGGTGCCGCCGATGCTCTGTGGCGCAAAGTTGTGCGCCACCCACTGCGCTATCTGTGCAGCGGCATCGGATCCGCTGCTGGAGCGCATGGTTCCACCCGCGATGAAGTAGTGGATTTTCCCCTGCGCCACCAGGTCCTGGAATTCCGCCAGGGTAGGCGAGGGATCGGTGCCGTTGAAGCCGCCGACCGCCATCACCGGCAGTTCCGTCGCCAGCTGGTAACCGGCCGCGTTGTTGGAACCCACCACTGCTGCGGACCACGTGTAGTTGGACGCGCCGTCCTTCAGCGCCGCCACGAGGTCGGCGGACGGGGTGGGCGCGCCCAGGAGCCCGCCCATGCCGCCGCCGCGGCCACCGGCGAAGCCGGCTCCGCCGCCAAATCCGGTTCCGCCCTGTGCTGCGCCGCTGAAGGTGCCCTGTTGCCTGATGCCGCCAGGGGCGGCCGGCTGCCGGGTCCCGCCGGTTCCGCCAGGAGCGCCTCCGCGCCCGCCTGCGCCGGCACCGCCGGGGCCGAAGCCCTGCACAGGCCCCGCGCTGACGATTGCTCCGCTATGGGCGGTCGCCGCCGTCGTGATGGAGTAGGCCAACGGTCCGGCGAGCGACGCTGCGATGGCGAGCGCCGCCGTCGTCCGTTGGAGGGAACGCGGGCGCAGGAAGCTCGTGAGTCCTGCGCCTGCTGCGGCGGCCAGCCCTCCCAGCAGGACCACCCAGCGCAGCCACGGGCCATAGGCGGTCGTGGTACCCAGAAGGTAGAAGGCCATGAGGCCCGCTGCCGCTACGGCTGCAGCGAGGAGGGAAGCTGCAACGGCCTGCTGCCGGTGCTGCCACAGAAGGACGGCGCCCAGGCCGGCCAGCCCGGCGATCCCCGGTGCCAGTGCCACCGCGTAGTAGGGGTGGATGATGCCCGCCATGAAGCTGAACACCAACCCCGTGACCAGGACCCATGAGCCCCAGATGATGACAGAGGCACGGACGGCATCAGTGCGGGGGGCGCGGCGTCCCACCCACAACAGGCCCCCCGCGAGGATCAGGGCTGACGGCAGAAGCCAGGCGATCTGGCCACCGAACTCGCTGCCGAACATCCGCAGCAGGCCGGGAATGCCCCAGCCGTTGCCGCCGCCCACGCTGCCCGTCTCCTCGCCGGTCAACCGGCCCAGCCCGTTGTAGCCGAGGGTAAGTTCCAGGATGGAGTTGTTTTGTGATCCGCCGATGTACGGCCGCATGCCGGCCGGCGTCAGCTCAACGGCCAGCAACCACCATCCGGCCGAGGCCACCATGGCCGCCCCTGCAGCTCCCAGCCGGAGCAGCCGCCGGGGCAACCTGCCCGGCCCCGCCACTGCATAGGCCAGCGCGAAACCGGGAACCACCAGCAGCACCTGCAACTGCTTGGCCAGGAATCCGAAGCCCAGGAACACGCCGGCCAGCAGAAGCCAGCGCAGCCTGTCGTCCTGCACGGCGCGGAGGACAGCGTAGGCGGCAGCGGTCATGAGCAGCACCAGCAGCGCATCCGGGTTGTTGAACCGGAACATCAGCGTGGCAACCGGGGTAAGGGCCAGGACCGCCGCGGCCAGCAGGCCCGCCCGGTGCGCCAGCCGGGCATCGCCGGTTGCCGGCGCGGCCGTCCGGCGCACAGCCAGATAGAGCAGCCATGCCGTCCCCACCCCCATGAGCGCTTGGGGAACCAGGATGCTCCAGGAGCTCAGGCCGAAGAGCCGGACCGACAGCCCCATGACCCACAGGGAGGCCGGCGGCTTGTCCACCGTGATGGAGTTCGCGGCGTCGGAGGAACCGAAGAACCAGGCAGCCCAGTCCTGTGATCCGGCCTGGGCTGCCGCCGAATAGAACGCGTTTGCCCAGCCTGAGGCCCCAAGGTTCCACAGGTACAACACTGCGGTGCCAGCCAGTACTGCCGCCAGTTCAAGCCGCCGGCGGAGTGCCTGGGGGTCGTGCACGACGCCGGCAGAGGCTGCACGTGGTGCAGGAACCCGGTGTCCGGGGGCGGTTCGGAGTGCAGTTGCATGGGTTGGGGAATGGCTGGTCATCGCGTCCTACTTGGTGAGTTTGTACACGGTGGAGCTGCCGACGGTCTCGGCCTGGAAGTTGGCCTGGACCCACGCGGCCACCTCGGAGTTGCCGCCCCGGCCACCCATGCCGCGGCCGCCCATGCCGCCGCCCTGGATGAAGTAGCCGATCTGGCCTTTGGCCACCATGTCCTGGAACTGCGCGAGGGTGGGGTAGGGGTCCCCGCCGTTCCAGCCGCCCAGCGCAATGACGTTGGTGTTGGTGGCAAGTTCCAGGCTTGCCGCCTGGCTGGCGCCGGAGACGATCGCGGACCATTTGGTGGTGGTGGACGAGAGCAGTGCGGTCACGGCGGCGTCCGCGGGTCCCTCACCGCCGGGTCCACCCGCCGCGCCACCCGGACCACCGGCAGCCGGGTCGGCGCCGTTGGCCGGACCACCAAATCCGTTGGCGGGATCGAACCCGTCGGTGCCGGTGGTTGCCCCGTCAGTGCCTGCAGCTGCATCCCTGCCGTCGGTGCGGTCGCCGCGGAAGCCCGCGGCACGGTTTCCAAAGCCGCCCGCCGACGAACCCGCCGGCCCCGACGTCGGAATGGAACCGGCATGTGCGGTCGCAGCAGTGGCAAGGGTCCAGGCGGCGGACCCAAGTCCCCCGGCAAGAAGCGATATGACGACGACGGCGGCCGCACCCGCGCGCCGGAACCGTCCGGTGGTGCGCCCTGCGTCGAGGCGCAGCAGGATTGCCGCTGCGGCGAGGACGCCGAGGACGATGATGGTCACACGGAGCCAAGGCAGCCACGATGCATCGCGGCCGAGCAGGACTGCGGACCACACCGAGGTGCCGAGGACGGTCACGGCCAGGACGATCCGGGCAGCCCAGGATTGGCGGCCGCGCCAAAGTTCCACTGAGCCAATGCCTACCAGTGCCGCGATCGCCGGTGCGAGCGCCACGGAGTAGTAGGGGTGGACTATTCCGCTCATGAAGCTCAAGACTCCGGCGGTGACCAGGAACCAGCCGCCCCACAGGACCAGCGCGCCCCGGCCCGGTGAAGTGCGTGCCTCACGGCGCGTGAACCACAGCCCGGCCACCAGCAGGATCAGGGCGGCGGGCAGGAGCCAGGAGACTTCGCCGCCAAAGCTTGTCCCGAACATCCGCAGCACGCCGGCCGCACCGCCGAATCCGCCGTTGCCGCCCCCGAAGCTGCCTCCCGGCCCTCCGGCAGCACCTCCGGCGCCACCGCCGGGCATGCCTTCGCCGGACCCGGTGATCCGGGCCAGGCCGTTGTAGCCGAAAGTCAGTTCAAGGAAGCTGTTGGTGGTGGACCCGGCCATATACGGACGGTCCGAGGCAGGGGTCAGCTGGAAAAGGGCAACGTAGCTGCCGGCCACGACGAGTATTCCGCCCAGTGCGCCGAACAGATGCGCCACCCGCCTGCCCAGCGTGGTGGGCGCGGCCCACAGGTAGGCGAGCCCCAGCGCCGGAACGACCAGGAAGCCCTGCAGCATCTTGGCGAGGAACGCCAGGCCGATCACGGCTCCTGCTGCAACAAGCCACTTCCAGCCGGCACGTTCGATGGCCCGGGTAGTGAAGTACGCTCCCAGCACCAGGCACAGGGTGAGCATGGCGTCCGGGTTGTTGAACTTGAACATCAGCGCCGCAACGGGCGTCAGGGCCAGGGCGCCGCCGGCCACCAGGCCGGCAGCCGGTCCCGAGACCCGCTTGACGGTCAGGTAGAGGATGCCGACGGCGGCCACGCCCATGAGTGCCTCCGGCACCAGCATGCTGAGCGGCGAGAATCCGAAGATCCGTCCTGCGAGGGCCGGAATCCACAGTGCCGCGGGCGGCTTGTCGACCGTGATGGCGTTGCCGGCGTCCAGTGACCCGAAGAGGAACGCTGTCCAGTCCTTGGTGCCGGCCTGGATGGCTGCCGCGTAGAAGGAGTTCCCAAAACCGGTGGCCGCGAGGTTCCAGAGGTAGAGGATCCCGGTGGCCACCAGGAGAGCGGCTGCTGAAGGACGGACCCAGCGGGGCTGGCTGCCGAAGGCGTAACGTGTCCAGCGCCGGTCAGGATGGGCCGCTTCGGTCCGGGGCGCTGCGGGCTGTGCCGCGGGTTGAGGGGCCACGGCCGGTTCGCCCGCTGGGGGCTGGGGGACAGCGGTGGAACCGCCACCCGCCGTTTCGATGGTGGAGGTCATGATGCTGCCGTTTCTGTGGAGGTGGCTGAAGTGTTGAGGTTGGTGGGGCTGGGGCCGCCTGCGGCGGCCGACTGCCCGCGGGGTGTGCGTTCACGGAAGACCCATAGCCGGAACAGCAGGAACCGGGCCGCGGTGGCTGCGAGGTTCGCCGCCACCACGGTGACGACTTCCAACCACCGGTCCGGCGTCGTCGTGCTGTGCACCAGGGCCAACGCGCCGGAAGTGAGCAGCAGGCCGATGCCGAACACTATCAGGCCCTCGAAGTGGTGCCGGACCGGGTTCCCGCCCTGGATGCCGAACGTGAAGCGCCGGTTGGCGCCGGTATTGGCCACCGCGGTGATCAGCAGCGCCAGGAAGTTTGCCAGTTGCGGGTCCATGAAGCCGCGGCAGAACAGGAAAATCAGCAGGTAGGCCAGGGTGGAGGCGGCGCCGATGACGGCGAACCGGACCAGCTGGCCGAACAGGCTGCTGCCGGGCGTTTGCTCGTCGGCCCGGGAGGATGCCGGGAGCGGGCCCCGCGCCAGCGCTGCGCGCAGTTCCGGAACTGGAATCCGGCCGTACACCAGGTCACGGGTGAGGCGGGCCATTCCGCGGACGTCCGCCACTGCGGTCCGGACCACGTCCACACTGGAGTCAGGGTCGTCGACCCAGTCCACCGGAACCTCGTGGACGCGCAGTCCGCACCGCTCGGCCAGGACCAGGAGTTCTGTATCAAAGAACCAGGAGTTGTCCACGGTGTAGGGGAGGATCTGCTGGGCGACGTCGGCGCGGATGGCCTTGAAGCCGCACTGGGCGTCACTGAACCGCGCACCCATGAAGGAGTGGAGCATCAGGTTGTAGCTGCGTGAGATGAACTCCCGCTTGGGGCCGCGGACAACCCTCGAGTTGCGGGTGAGCCGGGTGCCGATGGCAAGGTCCGAGTGCCCCGAAATCAGCGGTGCCAGCAGCGGTGCCAGCGCGGCGAGATCGGTGGAAAGGTCCACATCCATGTAGGCCAGCACCGGGGACGGGGAGGCAAGCCACACTTTCCGCAGCGCGTTCCCGCGGCCCTTCTCGTCGAGGTGGACCACAGCCAGTTCCGGGAACTCCCGCGCCAGCCGCTCCGCGATCTTCAGCGTGCCGTCAGTGCTGGCGTTGTCCGCCACCGTGATCCGGAAACTGTGCGGAAAGGAATCCACCAGGTGTGCATGAAGCCGGCGAAGGCATTCCTCGAGGTCGCGTTCCTCGTTGAAGACCGGGATGGTCACGTCGAGGACCGGTGCGGTGGTGCGTGTATCCACGGGGGCGCGCCGTACGGCGCGCCCCCGGGACGGAATGCCCGGCGGCGCCACCGCGGCGTCCTGCAGGGTTCCTGAAGGGGAGTCGGTGAGCGTCATGGATCAAGAGTGGCGCTCCCGGATTTGAAGGCTTTAGGCGCAACCTGTGCTGCGCCTGTGTAAGTGCGGCCAGGGTTGTCCCCACCCGGACAGGTGCCGGGGGTGGCGCCGCTTCAGGCCTGGGCGGTGCCGCCCGCGGGAAGCCGCACCGCGAACTCGGTCCTGCCCGGCCGGGAGACCAGCTCCACCGTGCCGCCATGGGCCATCACGATGGATTCCACGATTGACAGCCCCAGGCCCGAAGAACCCTCCGAACCGGAACCTCCCTGGCCGGAACGGGCAGCGTCTGCGCGGGTAAAGCGGGAGAAGATGCTGCCCTGGAACTCCGCAGGGATACCCGGGCCGTCGTCGGTCACCGTCACCACCACGCTCCCGTCGGCGGAGCGCATTACGCCCGCGGTAACCTTGGTGCCGGCCGGGGTGTGTTTCCGGGCGTTGGAGAGCAGGTTGGCCAGGACCTGGTGCAACTGGGTGGTGTCGCCGCGCACCACCACGGGTTCGTCGGGCAACTGCAGCTGCCAGGTATGATCCGGCGCCATGACTTTTTCATCGCTGATGGTCTCGACCACGAGCTGGGTCAGGTCCACGTCTGCGGTTTCGGTGTCCTTGCCCTCGTCCAGCCGGGCCAGCAGCAGCAGGTCCTCCACCAGCGCGGTCATCCGCTCGGACTGGCTTTGCACCCGGCCCAGCGACTTCCGGCCATCGTCCGTCAGGGTTTCGGTCATGCGCATCAGCTCGGTGTAGCCGCGGATGGCCGTCAGTGGTGTTCGAAGTTCGTGCGAGGCATCGGCCACGAACTGGCGCACCTTCATCTCGCTGCGCTGCCGGGCTTCAAGGGCGCTGGAGACGTTGTCCAGCATGAGGTTCAGGGCATGGCCCACGCTGCCTACTTCGGTGGTGGGATGCGCTGCGGAAGGCGGCACACGCACGGCAAGGGCCACCTCGCCGGCGTCGAGGGGCAGTTTGGAGACTTTGGTGGCCACGTCTGAGAGCTGTTCCAGCGGCCGCATGGTCCGGCGGATCAGGGCCGTCCCGGCCAGTCCTATCAGGAGAAGGCCGCCGAGCGACACCAGGACCATCGTGAGCACAAGTGAAGCCTCGGTGCTCTGCTTCATTGCCAGCGGCAGGCCGGTGATCACCACATCCCCGTATGGGGTCTCGGTTGCCATCAGGCGGTAATCGCCATTGGACAGCTCGCGGTCCACGGGCACGCCGTCGTGGGGGAGTGCCTGCAAGGTGGCAACGTCCCGGTTTGTCAGGGCTATGCGGGTGGCGTCAGAGGAAAGATAACCGGCTTCCCGGCTGACTTGTCCGCCCACCACCCTTGCATTGAGCGTCCCCACGCTTTGTCCGCGCGCGTCCAGGGGATCGGGGCGGCCGGAGGGATTGCCTTCCGGCGGCCGGCCCCGGGATGCCAGCTTCAGTTGCGCGTCCAGCTGGTTGGTGAGGACCACATCCATGGAGGCATAGCTGACCACGCCGATCGCACTGGAAATCGCCACCAGGAGGGCCATGGAGAGCAGGATCAGCCGGGTACGGAGGTGCCAGGTGGAAGGGTTGAACCAGGACCGGCCGGCGGGCCGGGGAACACCGGAGAGCGAGGACATGCTGTTCCTTGGCTAGTCTGAGGGCTTGATGACGTAGCCCGCTCCGCGCACTGTGTGGATCATCGGCGGGTGGTTGGCTTCGATCTTCTTGCGGAGGTACGAGATGTACAGTTCCACGATGTTCGCCTGGCCGCCGAAGTCGTAATCCCATACGTGGTCAAGGATCTGGGCCTTGCTCACCACGCGCTTGGGGTTCTCCATCAGGTAGCGCAGGAGTTCGAACTGCGTGGCCGTCAGCTGGATCTCCTCGCCGGCACGGGTCACTTCGCGTGTGTCCACGTTGAGCACCAGGTCGCCCACTACCAGCTCGGCGGTATCCATGGCAGCAACGCCGGAGCGCTGAACCAGGCGGTGCAGGCGCAGCAGGACTTCCTCCATGCTGAAGGGCTTGGTGACGTAGTCATCCCCGCCGGCGGCCAGCCCGACGATGCGGTCCTGGACGTCGTCCTTGGCGGTCAGGAAGAGCGCAGGCACCTCGGGCGCAAAGGCGCGGATCCTGCCCAGCAGTTCCACGCCGTCGAACCCTGGCAGCATGACATCGAGCACCAGCACGTCCGGGTGGAAGTCCTTGGCCAGTTTCACGGCAGCCGGGCCGTCCGCGGCCACGGCAACAGACCATCCGGCCATGCGCAGGCCCATGCTCATGAGTTCCGACAGGCTCGGCTCGTCATCCACCACAAGGGCTCGGATGGGGGAACCGTCAGGGTGAGTGAGCTGGGGAAGGTTGTTGGTCATGGGGTGCGGGGATGCCATGGGACAACTCTCCGATCTGTCGGTTTGCCGATGCTTTGCCGTTGCTGTGTTCAGGCTGTGAGCTCCAGCCTAGCCACCTGTGGTTCGGGTAAGCGCTGCCTCACGGCCGTGGTGCCCTTAAAGGTCACAGGCCGCCTAGGTCTGCCGCACAGCCCCTGCACAGCAAACCGTCAGAGCCTGTTGGGACAACAGCATCACCACCAGCAGTTTCAACTTCTTGGAGAAAGCCATGGACCAGCAGGACAACAACGCCGTCCCCGGGGCAGCAGGGCAGAATGCACAGCCGCAGCGTGCCACTGAAGGACGGGAACAACCGCCCGCCGCGGTCTGGGGCGGGACACCCAACGCAGGGGGGCCCGAGGGCCAGTCCGCCCAGGAGCGGACCATCCCCTTGGGCGGTACACCGTCTGCAGGCACGCCGTCCCCAGCCTCCCAGTCCGCAGGCTGGGGTGCTACGCCGCCAAACGGCCAGGGTCACAGTGCGGGCGCAGGATGGGGCGTACCACAGCAGAACGCAGCCAAAGCCTCGGGGCGGCCCGGGAAAGGCAACTGGACCGCCAGGAAAAGCCTGCTGGTGGGCGGTGTGGCGGTGGTGGTTGCCGCAGCTGCCGGCGCCGGCGCAGGCGCATATGCGGCAGGCAACGGTACCGCGGGCGCTTCGGCGAATGGCCAGCGCACGGGAGCCGGCGGCCAGTTCGGCCGCGGAGGCCAGAATGGTACGTCGGGCCAGGGCGGCATGATGGGGCAAGGCGGCCAGGCCGGTGTGGACGGGGGTGGAATGACCGGCCGTGACGGTGGCATGGACGGCGGCCCGGGAGGGCTGGGCATGGGAGGCGCAGGCCTGAACGCCGCTGTGCATTCTGAATACGTGGTCCTCCAGGGCTCCAACTACGTGACCATGGCGGGCCAGACGGGCACGGTCACGGAGGTCTCGGCCACGTCAATCACCGTCAAGAGCGAAGATGGTTTTTCCCGTACCTATGCGGTCGGCACGGACGTGCAGGTAACCCAGGGGATGCGGCAGCGTGGCGGAAGCTCCACCGGCAGCACACTCAGCATGTCCGACGTAACCACCGGGGCGACGGTCCGCATAACAGCACTCAAAAGTGCGGACACCTACACAGTCCAAACCGTTCAGCTCACAACGTCCACCACGGGCACCGCGCCCAGTTCGGGGACAAGCAGCAACTGACTCCTGCGGGCAGGGAGATGGCAGCACCTCCTGCCTCCGGCACAATCCTGATGCGAAAAATCAGCCGGAGGCAGGACGCCGGCTGGACACGCCCCTTCTCCATCCGGACGATTCCACGTCAAACGGTTGAATTTCGGGTACGTTCGAAAAAAAGACAAACGCCCGAATTTTATTCTGAAATTACCAGCCAAATAAGGCCTCAGGCGGGATGTAGACCCAAAAAAATTCCCGCCGCCGAAATAGTGACATGCAGCACAAATCTCCGATTTGTCTCACGATGCGGACGATTCGGTCCATTGTTACTTGCAAGTTGGCATTGTTACGCTGCACACTTCCAATGTGAACAAGAACTCAACAGCTCCTGCAGCCGCAGAATATTGGCCCAGCACATCCGCTGCTGCCGACATGCGCTGTTGTCGAATGCACGCCTGACCTTCCCACCCCCTGAAGTTCTTAGGCATTCGCCCTCCAGCCCAGCGTCGGGCGCCCCTCCCCGGTCCGCCTGACGGGGAAGCCAGCATTCGAGCCGCGAAGACGGCCATTTCACATTGAGGTAAGCATTCCATGTCAGTTGCATCCGGATACGTCCACATCTCTGTCCGTAACGCCGCCAAAGCAGGCCAGTCCTCCGGCCTTCGTCCCGGCTTCGGGCCCCGGCCGGCGCTCGCCCCCTCCACCCCCGGAAGCAACTTCCCTGCCCAGGGTTTTGCCCCGCAGGGGTACAACCCGAACTCTTACGGCCAACTCCGCGCCGTGCATCCTGCCGAGTCCGCACCCGTCACCGCACCCACTCCTGTCGTGGCCGGGTCAAACCCGGTCCGCCCGGTTGCGAACGACAACGTGGCCCGTGGATTCGTCCTCTACATGGGTATCGATGAAGAGACGGCAGCAGCAGCCGGGACCTCCATCGCAAAGCTCGCCCAGGAAATCCGGGCCTACGCCCAATCGCTGGTCTCCGGGGCCGAGAGCTACGCAGCAGTGGCCGTAGCCCCTGCAGGCACCCCGGGTTCCGCGCTCGACGTCGTCCGTTCCACCTTTGGTGACCCCACCGTCAACCGCCAGCGCGCTGAAGCACCCCGCCCTGCCCAGTCGCAGGAGCCGCGCCCGTCCGGCGTTCTCATTGACCTGGCCCGCCGCGAAGTACACCTTGACGGCGAATCCCTGAACCTCACCTTCAAGGAGTTCGAGCTCCTTAACTACCTCGTCGAAAACGGCACCCGCACCGTGGGCCGCGATGAACTCCTCGAGGGGCTGTGGCGCAATGCCGAAGAAGTGCCCAACGAACGCACCATCGACGTCCACATCCGCCGCCTCCGCTCCAAGCTGGGCCGCCTCGCCAACACCGTCCGCACGGTCCGTGGCCAGGGTTACCGGTTCTACGAGCACCCGGAAGTTGTTGTCTGGGCCGCTCCGGAGTACTCGATCTAACTCTTTTTCGCGCGAAGGCGACCTGCTCCGGTGGAACGGGTCGCTTTCGCTTTCGCGGCACAATCCCTCTGCGCCTGCGCTCGTTCCTCACGCAACAACGGCGCTGTCGGGATGTGCCGCTACGCTCAAGCGACCGGCGACAACGTGACCGTCACTTCCGGCGCGTTCGAGGGCTCTCCGGGCACTGTGCCTCCGCGACTGCTTGGTCCTTGCGCCGCTGTGGGCAGTGCTTGGCGTGACGCTTCTTCGGTTCTCCCTTCCTGTCCTTGCTGCTTTTGCTCGGGCTAGGCTTGGGCCATGAGTTCGCACCATGTTCGACGCCTTGTGATCATGCGCCACGCGAAGGCTGACTGGCCGGGCGGGGTGGCCGACCATGAGCGGCCGCTGGAGGAACGTGGGCACCGGGAGGCGCCGCTGGCCGGCCGCTGGCTGCTCAAGCACAATATCGTCCCGGACTTCATCCTGTGCTCAAGCGCGCTGCGCACCCGCCAGACCTGCACCTGGGTGTGCTCGGAGCTTGGCGACAAGGCCCCCACGCCCAAGCTCGAGGATGGCCTGTATGCGGCCTCGGCCCTGCGGATGCTCACCGTGGTGAACCATGTGCCGGACACGGTGACCACGCTGATGCTGATCGCGCATCTCCCCGGCGTGCAGGACCTGGCCATGCACCTCGCCTCCCGCGACTCCGACCACGATGCCTACATGGACGCGGCCACCCGCTTTCCCACCAACGCCCTGACGGTCCTGGAAACGGAGAAGCCCTGGGCCGAACTTGATGGGCAGGACGCCCGGATTACGCGGTTTGCGGTTCCCCGTTCGCGCTGACGGCGATGCTGCGCAGCAGGGCTGACACGTGCCTGATGCCCGGACTGGACGTCATGGTCCTGCGGTGGACGAGCCCCACCTGCCGCGCTTGCACCGGATTGACCACCGGAATGGCGACGACCTCCGGCGGCAGTGCAGGCCTTCCCAGGCGGGGGACGAGCGCAACCGCCACTCCCTGCTCCACAAAAGCGATATGCGTCGCGAAATCGGGATCGTAGACCCGGATGTCAGGCACCCGCCCCAGGTCGGCGAAAATCCGCAGCAGGGCCTCGTTGCAGATGGCTCCGGCAGGGGTGCTGATCCAGCGTTCATCGACCAACTCCGCGGGTTCGACGTAAGGGCGGCCTGCCAGGGCGTGGCTGCGGTGCACCAGGAGGTCCGCCACGTCCTCGCACAGCCATTCCAGGGTGAGGTGCTCCGGGATGACCAATGGGACGGAATTCCAGTTATGGACCAGCCCCAAGTCGGCGTCCCCGTTGGCTACCCGGGCCACGGCTTCACGCGGGTCCTCCGCCAGCACCGAGATATCCAGCGCCGACTGCCCAAGCCGCGCCAGCAGCGGACCCACCAGGCCTCGGCAGGCAGTTGAGAATGATGTCAGGCGGAGGCTGCCACTGGGTTTCGCCGGGTCCACCAGCAGTGTGGACTCCAACTCCTCCAGTTCGGCAAGTATCCGCCTGCCATACGCTGCGAGGGCCAGTCCGCGCTCGGTGAGCAGGACCCCGCGGCCCCGCCGTTCCAGCACTGCGAAGCCGGCTTCCTTCTCCAGTCTCTTCACCTGCTGGGAAACGGCGGAAGGACTGTACCCCATGGCGTCCGCGGCTGCGATGACGGTGCCGTACTGTTCGATGGCGGCCAGGGCCCGGAGCGAACCGATGTCGATCATGAAGCAAACCTACATGTTCTGGCATTGAAATGTGCGCTGGTGCTTCATGCCAGACGCTGCCAAAGTGGGAACCGTGAACCTGCGCGACTCCCTCCTTGCCATCCTCGTCGCACTGCTGTGGGGCCTGAACTTCGTGGCCATCGACATCGGCCTCCATGCCGGCGGGCAGGACTTTCCCCCGCTCCTGTTCGTGGCCGTGCGGTTCGTCCTGGTGGTTGTTCCCTGGATCTTCTTCGTCAGGAAGCCGAACGTCAGCTGGAAGGCCATTGCCGGCGTCGGACTCTTCATGAGCGCCGGCCAGTTCGGCTTTCTGTACCTGGCCATGGCGCTCGGCATGCCCGCGGGCCTTGCCTCGCTGGTGCTGCAGGCGCAGGTACTGCTGACCGTCCTGCTGGCCGCTGGTTTCCTGGGTGAGCGGCCCAGCAGGCGGCAACTGGCCGGCGTTGGGCTGGGCGTGGCCGGACTCGGCCTCGTGGCGGTGGGACGAAGTGCAGTGGCGCCGCTGCTGCCGCTGGTCATTGTCCTGGGCGCGGCGCTGTCCTGGGCTGCCGGCAACGTCATTGCCCGGAAAGCCAAAGCCGCTTCAGGGCTGGGCCTGGTGGTCTGGTCCGGCGCCGTGGTGCCACTTCCGCTGGCGGCGCTGTCCGTGCTGGTTGACGGTCCCGGCACCGTCTGGCATTCGCTGTCAACGCTTCAGGCGCCCACCCTGCTCAGCGCACTCTACACGGCCGTCTTCGCCTCGCTGGTGGGCTACGGAATCTGGAACCGGCTCCTTGCAAGCCACCCGTCGTCGGCGGTTGTCCCGTTTACCCTTCTGGTCCCCGTGGTGGGCATGAGTGCCGCGTGGCTGGTTCTGGCCGAGGTGCCGTCGCCGACGGAACTGGCAGGCGGAGTGCTCCTGCTGGGCGGGGTGGCGACGGCGGTGCTCAGCCGGGCAGGCAGGCGCGGTCAGCGGCGGGAGTTGGAGCCGCTGCCGGACCTGGGTGCCGGTTTGGCCGGCGGCACCGTGGACGACGCCGGGCGCTTGGCTGCGGAGGACGTCCCGCGGGCAGGGGTGCGGGAGGCCGACCCCCGCTGAACGGCAGGTCCCTGGGTGGCGGCTGCCTGGCCGCCCGCTCGGGATGCGGCAGCCCGGGGCGTGGCAGTCTGGGCGGCAGTGGCCCGGGGGCTGCGTGCCGTCGTGCCGGGGCGCTGCGTTGCCGGGCGCTGTGCTGGGCCCCGCTGTGCTGGGCCCCGCTGTGCCGCGCCGCGCTGTGCCGCGGGGCGTGGTGCTGGCGCTGGACGCCTCCTGCCCGGCCACAGCGCGCCCAGGAAGAGGACTCCGAACGTGGCCACCAGCGCGCCGGCAGCGCCGATGAAGTAGTTGTCGGGGTCGCGGGTGGGCAGCGGGGTCCCCAGGAAGGAGGACTGCCCGTCGAACGCCAACTCCCACGTGCTGAGGAACGCCAGGGAGAAACCCAGCGCCAGGGCGGTCCCGGCCCCTGTGGCCAGCAGGGCAAGGCGCCGCCGACGGACCAGGACCTCCGCAAGCGCGGCAAGGTAGGCCAGCGCCAGGACAGCCACGAACGCGAGAAACACCGGTTCGGCGAGGGTCATCGCCGTGAGCACCAGCAACACTGCGGCCACGACACCGCAGATGACCGCGAACTTACCGCTCTTCCCCGTATGCCGCATGTGCTCCATCATCCCCGAGGAGCAGGCTCCCTGAGCACGTAGCCGCGCATGATGGCCATGATTGCTGCAACACTTTGGTCACGGGTGCGCTCGGGGTTGTACGTCTGGCGGTCCAGGCCCACCACGAAGCAGGCCCCGAAGATGGCCGTTTCCAGGCTGCCCCGGGACACCGAATCATCTACGGGGTAGGCCGCGGCCACCTTCTCCACTGCCTGGCCGATCACCTCCAGGAGCTCCGACCGCAGGACGGAGAACGTGCCCTGCCACTCGCTCGGGATTCGCCAGTTCTCGCTGACCCAAAGACGGGCAAATGACGGGTACTCGGCCATGAAATCCATGGCCTGCCCGATCATCGCTTCCATGGCGAGCAGTGGATCGCGGCCGGTTCCACCGCTGTCGGCGGCTTCGAGCAGCCGGGCCTTGAGGATGTCCACGCCATGGCGCAGGAGCTGGGCTATGAGCTCCGACTTGCTGCCGAAGTTGTAGTAGACCGTGCCCTTGGAAACCCCGGCGGCCGCCGCGATCTCATCCACGGTGACGCCCGCGGCGCCGCGCTCGCCGATCAGCTCCATGGAGGCATCGAAGAGTTTCTGGCGGGTGGCGTTGGTCCGGGCGGGCCGGAGCCCTTTGCCCGCGGCCGCCGGTTCGGTGGTCATACTGCAATCTCCGGTTTCAGTGTCTTGAGCGTCCAGTACTTGTTCTTGCGCACGGCCAGCGTGGACATCGCAGCCCCCAGCAGGGTGTAGCCCAGCAGGCCCACCAGGGTGGGGACAATCATGGACAGGTCCCCGCCATAAATGAGGTGCCGCATGCCGGTCACAACATAGCCCATGGGCAGCACCTGGTGGACCACGTGGAGCGGCTGCGGCGTGGTCTGCCACGGGAAGGTGCCACCGGATGACACCAGCTGCAGGACCAGGAGGATCAGCACCACCAGCTTGCCCGGCGAGCCCAGCAGAGCCACCACGCCCTGGATGAGCGCACTGAACGCCATGGCCGCCGCCAGCATGAACAGATACATCAGGACCGGGTGGGCGGGGTTGAGGCCCAGCGCCACGTCCACCACCACTGTCAGGAGGGATGCCTGCACCACCGAGACCAGAAGGAAGGGCAGCCAGCCGCCAAGGGCGACCTTCCACGACGGTGCATTCGAGGCCAGCGCCCGCTGCGTAATGGGACGCATTGCCTGGACCAGCATGAAGATGCCGATCCACATGGCCAGGGTGAGGAAGAACGGTGCGAGCCCTGCGCCGTAGGAGCCGGCCTTGGCCTGCGACACGTTGCTGACGGCCACGGGATCGGCCATCACCTGGGACAGGTTGCTCTTCTGAGCGTCGTCGGGATTGGGGACCTGGCCGGCGCCCTTCCCGATCTCGTCTGCCAGTGTGCGGGAGCCTGTGGCGGCCTGGCCGGCACCGTCGGCAACCTGCGCGGCCCCGGCATCGACCTTCCGGGCTCCGTCCGCAAGGCCGGCGGACCCGTCGACGGCGGATTGCTCACCGGCCGCCAGCGCGGCGGCGCCCGTGTGGAGCTGGTCTGCTCCTGCCGAGGCCTGTGCGATGGCGTCCTTCAGCGCCGGCATGCCGGCTGCCAGCTGGGCCGCGCCCACACTGACCGCTTCGGAACCGTCGGCCAGCTGCTGGACCTGTTCGGCGTCTGTCTGGATTTTGGCCTTGGCGGCTGCCACGGGGCTGGACGCTGCGGCGGAATCAAAGTCTGCGAGGACTTTGTTTGCCTGATCCTGGGTCAGGACACCTGAGGCGACAAGCCTGCTGTTCGACTCAACCACCCGTGAACGGAGGCCCTGGTCCGCGGCCGCGAGCTGGGTGGCCACGTCCTGCACCTTGGCGTTCAGCTGGGCATTCCCGGCAGCCACCTGGGCCGCGCCGGAGGCGAGCGTCTGGGCATCGGAGGGCAGCGTGGCGGTCTTGTCCTTCAGCGTGGACAATCCCTTGCTGAGCTGCCCTGCGCCGTCGGTCAGCTGGTTGGCCCCGTCCCGCAGCTTCAACTGGCCCGCGTACAACTGGTCCGCCCCGCTGCTCAAGGCTGAGGTCCCTTCATGAAGGGTGACTGTTCCGTCCCTGAGCGTGGCCACGCCGTCGGCCAGCTGCGAGGCGCCGTCTGCGGCCTGGATCATCTTGGAATGGATGGTGCCGAAGCCCGTAAGCAACTGGTTGGCCGTCTCCTCACCCACCTCCTTGGCCACAGTGGAGTGGACGGCGGTGGTCAGCTTGTCCACGATGGTGCTCAGGAGATAGTTGTTGGCATCGTTCGTGGTGACGTTCAGCATCGCCTGGCTGGCGGAGTCGAAGCTGCCGGGGGACACCAGGTTGGCCGAAAAGTCCTTCGGAATCTTCAGCGCAAATGCGTACTGGCCACTGCTGACACCGGCATCCGCCTCAGTGGAGCTGGCCACGGGAATCCAGTGGAAGACGTTCCCTTCCACCAGGCTGTCGGCCACCTTTGCTCCGGCATCGAGCTTCGTCCCGTCGGCAGCGGTTGCGCCGGAGTCCTCCACCACCAGGGCGGCATCGAGGTTGTTGAGATGTCCGTACGGATCCCAGTTCGCGTAGAGGTACACCGCGCCGTAGAGGAGCGGGACCATGGTCAGCGCCAGGATGGTCAGTTTGGGCAGCAGCCCACCCGTCATGCGCTTCAGTTCGGAGCGGGCCAGCCGCAGGACAGTCACTTGGCAACCTCGGTTTCGAGTGTGGTTTCGTTTTCCGGTTCTGGCGTGGCCCCTGCAGCGTATTTGCCGGGGGACGCCTTCGTAGCAGGTTCGGGGAGGGCATTGCCGATCGCGGCCGACGGTCCGTCCCACGAGGCGGGGACGGCACTGACCGCCGCCACGACGGCGAGCGGCCGTCCGGCGTCGTACGCCAACTCCTGGAGGCGTGGCAGCCAGGTGGCCTCATCCGCGCTGTGGCGGTCCGGGGAGTCCACCACCAGCAGGTCCGTGCGCGGATTGGCCAGGGCAAGGGCCGTCAGCAGCTCGAGCCGCCGCCGGGGGTCCAGCTGCTCTGTCCACAGGTCCGCGATGTCCTCAAAGCGGTTGACTTTGAGCCATGGGCCGCTGAGCAGCGCCCCCCGGTACCGGCGCGGGATCAGGGCCAGGTCCTCGGTTACCAGGTCGCGGACGCTGAGGTGTTCCTCGGGTTCATTGACGCCGGGGGAGTCCACCAGGGCTGCGGCGAGGCGGAGCTGTTTGGTCCGGGAGCTTCCGTCCCAGCCCAGCTGGCCGTCCGTGGCCTTCATCCTCCCGCTGAGCAGGAGGGACAGGGCCGTCCGCTGGTCCTGGCGGTCGCCGGTGACGAGCAGCAGCCCGCCGCGGGCAGCCGTCAGTGACGTGGGTGGAAGCAGCGGGTCCCGGCGTCCTTTGGCGTGGAGCTGGTGTGCTGAGAGCAAAGCTTGCCTTTCGCAGAAGAGGTCTGCATCAAGGCTAACCAAACTGACCGGTCAGTTCAAATAAGGGTCAGAGTCCGTACTTTTCCAGGAGCCGGAGCCACACTTCGCTGATGGTGGGGTAGGAGGGGACCGCATGCCAGAGGCGCTCCATCGGCACCTCGCCCACCACGGCGATGGTGGCTGCGTGCAGCAGTTCCGCCACGTCGGGGCCGGCAAATGTCGCGCCCAGCAGCACTTTCCGGTCCTCGTCGACCACCAGCTGCGCCCACCCTTCGTAGTTCTCGGAGTGCAGCGAGGAGCCGGCCACCTGGATGGGCAGTTCCACTGAAGATGCGTTGTACCCGTCTTTCCGGGCGGCCTGGAGGGTACGTCCCACGCTGGCCAGCTCGGGGTCGGTGAAGACGACGCTTGGCACGGCGTGCTGGTTGGCGGTCTGGGCGTAGCGCGACCAGTCGCTGGGGGAGCCCTTGAGGTCACCCTTCGCCCGGGCTGCGATGGCATCGCCGGTGGCGCGGGCCTCGTACTTGCCCTGGTGGGTGAAAAGGTTCTTCCCGGCGGCGTCGCCTACTGCGTAGAGCCAGGGTTCATCGCCGGGCGTTTCCCTGACAAGGCCGGAGGCATCCGTTGACAGGGTCAGATGCCCGGATTCGCCGGGCTCGATGCCCACGCTTTCCAAGCCCAGGCCTTCCAGCGCCGGATGCCTGCCGGTGGAGACCAGGACGTTCTCCGAGGTGACAGTGGCCCCGCCGCCCAGGCTGACGGTGAGAGTGCCGTCGTCGTTCCGGCTGATCCGCTCCGTAGCGGTATGCAGCCGCAGTTCCACTCCATCTGCACGCAGCCCTGCCGCCACCAGGGCCGATGCTTCCTCAGGGAAGTTGCCCAGCAATCCGCTGCGCGCTACAAGCGTGACACTGGAGCCCAGGCGCGCGAAGGCCTGGGCCAGTTCGGCTCCGGCTACGCCGCCGCCCAATACGGTCAGCCGCTCCGGGACCTCGCTTGCCGACGTCGCCTCGCGCGTTCCCCAGACCTGCACATCCTCCAGGCCCTCGATGGGCGGCGTGGTGGGGGTCGAACCGGTGGCAAGCACCACGGCATGCCGGGCGCGCAGCAGATGCTGCGTTCCGTCCAGGCCTGCCACTTCCACGGTCTTGGGCCCGGTCAGCCAGCCGTGCCCGCGCACCAGTGCGATGCCGGTGTCCTCCACCCACGAGACCTGGCTGTCGTCCTGCCAGTTCGAGGTGAAGTAATTCCTCCGCTCCAGCACAGCTGCTGCATCCAGGGTGCGGGTTACAGCCTCCTTTGCGCCAGGCGTGGTCTGTGCCCCGTGCAGTGCGGTGCCCGGGCGGAGGAGTGCCTTTGACGGCATGCAGGCCCAGTAGGAGCATTCGCCGCCCACCAGTTCCGCTTCCACAAGGACGGCTGTCAGTCCACCTTGGACAACGCGGTCCGCCACGTTTTCCCCAACGGCGCCCGCGCCGATTACAACAACATCAAACTCGCGCCCAGCGGCCTCTGGCATCATGTGCAAAGCCTAACCGCGACTGCACAAAAAAGGTCCGCACCGGCGAACCGGTGCGGACCTTGCTGGTGCGCCCAAAGGGATTCGAACCCCTGACCTTCTGTTCCGTAGACAGACGCTCTATCCAGCTGAGCTATGGGCGCATTTCGTGTCCCGGGAGAAGAACCGCTCTCCCTGAACCTCGAATTACTTTACGCGAGCCCGGCCCTGATGCCAAATCGAACTCCCTGTAATATCCGCTACTAGACCGGTCTAGGTGACCTTTATCACTTAATTCGCGTTTTCGCGGCAACAATTCCTTGATTTTCCGCGGAATTCACTTTCGGTGACCGCAGATGTCAGTCAAGCCCCCCAAAAACTGGACCGGTCCGGACCATAGCATTTAGCTCACACCGATGAACCCGAGGAAGGGAACTGCAATGGGCGATCTGGCGCAGAAGCCGCTGCTTGAGAAAGCACCCACCACACATGCCGGGTTGCTGGCATGGGTCGAAGAGGTTGCTGAGCTTACGCAGCCGGACCGCATCTACTGGGTTGACGGGTCCGAAGAGGAAAACACCCGTCTCACCGACGAGCTTGTTGCTGCCGGCACCCTGACCAGGCTCAACCAGGACCTGTTCCCGAATTCCTTCGCCGCGTTCTCGGATCCCGCAGACGTTGCCCGCGTTGAGGAACAGACCTTCATTTGCTCCGAGAACAAGCGCGACGCCGGCTTCACCAACAACTGGATGGACCCGGCGGAGATGAAGGACAAGCTCCGCGGCCTTTTCGCGGGCTCCATGCGCGGCCGCACCATGTACGTCATCCCGTTCGTCATGGGCCACCTCGACGCCGAGGACCCCAAGTTCGGTGTCGAGATCACGGACAGCGCCTACGTTGTGGCCTCCATGCGCATCATGGCCCGCATCGGCACCGATGTCCTGGACCGCATCACCGAAACCAACGCCTTCTTCGTTCCGGCGCTGCACTCCGTAGGTGCTCCGCTGGAGCCGGGCCAGGATGACGTGCCGTGGCCGTGCAACCCGGACAAGTGGATTGTCCACTTCCCGGAGGAGCGCTCCATCTGGTCCTTCGGCTCGGGGTACGGCGGCAACGCGCTGCTGGGCAAGAAGTGCTACGCCCTGCGCATTGCCTCGGTGATGGCCCGCGACGAAGGCTGGCTGGCCGAGCACATGCTCATCCTCAAGCTGACCTCCCCCGAGCAGAAGACCTACTACGTGGCAGCGGCCTTCCCCTCTGCCTGCGGCAAGACCAACCTCGCCCTGCTGGACCCCACCATCAAGGGCTGGAAGGTTGAGACCCTGGGTGACGACATCACCTGGATGCGGTTCGGCAAGGAAGGCGAGCTGCGGGCGGTGAACCCCGAGGCGGGCCTCTTCGGCGTTGCCCCCGGCACTGGCTGGGGCACCAACCCCAACGCCATGCGCGCCATCGCCAAGGGCAACAGCATCTTCACCAACGTGGCGCTGACCGACGACGGCGGTGTCTGGTGGGAGGGCATGACGGACGAGGTGCCCGCGCACCTGACCGACTGGCAGGGCAACTCCTGGACCTCCGGTTCGGACAAGCCCGCGGCGCACCCGAACTCCCGCTTCTGCACCCCGATCGACCAGATCGACATGCTGGCCGAGGAGTACCACAGCCCCGACGGCGTGGAACTTTCCGCCATCCTGTTCGGTGGGCGCCGCAAGACCACCATCCCGCTGGTCACCGAGGCCCGCAGCTGGTCCAACGGCATCTTCATGGGCTCCACCCTGTCCTCGGAAACCACCGCCGCCGCTGCCGGCGCGGTGGGCGTGGTCCGCCGCGACCCGATGGCCATGCTGCCCTTCATCGGCTACGACGCAGGCGACTACCTGAACCACTGGGTCAACCTCTCCGCCAAGGCCAACCCGGAGCGCCTGCCCAAGATCTTCCTGGTCAACTGGTTCCGCCGGAACGCCGAGGGCGGCTTCGCCTGGCCCGGTTTCGGCGACAATGCCCGCGTCCTCAAGTGGGCCATCGAACGGCTTGAAGGCAAGGCGGACGCCGTCGAAACCCCGATCGGTTTCGTGCCCACCGGCGACGCCGTCGACCTCGACGGCCTGGATATGACCGCCGCCCAGGTGGAGGAAGCCGTCAAGGTTGATCCCACGGAGTGGGCCGCTGAACTGGCCTCCATCGAGGAATGGTTCGCCAACTTCGGCGAGTCCCTGCCCCAGGCGCTGCAGTCGGAGCTGGCTGGCCTGAAGGGCCGCCTCTCCTAAGCGTCCGCCGCCTGAAGCACGACGACGGCCCCGCACCTTTCGCGAAAGGTGCGGGGCCGTCGTCGTTCAGATGAACATTGACCTTGGGCCCACGCCGCCGAGGGGCCCCAATCGAGCTTGCGAGATTGGGGAGGCGGTGGGGATCAGCTGGCGAGCCAGATGTCCGGGCCGAAGACCTCGTAGTGGATCCGGGTGGCGGGGATGCCCGCGTTGATGGCTTCGTTGCGGATGTTCTTCATGAACGGCAGCGGGCCGCAGAGGTACAGGGAGGCGTCAGCCGGGAGGTCGACTTCGCGCAGCGTCATGAATCCCTGCTTGGCGCCGTCCACCGGTTTCTCCAGCCAGAGCTGCAGTTCGGCGCCGTCCAGGCGTTCGACGTCGTCCGTCATCTGGCTGCGGAGGGCCCAGCTGTCCAGGGTGCTTTCGGCGTGAAGCACCAGGACCTGGCGGTCGGAGCCCGACTCGGCGAGGGAGCGGAGGATGGAGGCGGTGGGGGTGCAGCCGATGCCGGCAGAGGCCAGGACCACGGGGCCGTCGCCTTCCTTGAGGGTGATCTCGCCGTAGGGGTTGGAAATTTCGACGACGTCGCCCACCTGGACAGTGTTGTGCAGCACGGGGGAGACCTCGCCGCCGTCGTCCAGCTTGGTGGTGAAGGTGCGGCTGGTGCCCGCGTCCCCGGAAAGGGAGTACTGGCGGACCTGGCGCAGGCCGTCAGCGACCGGCACCTTCACGCTGATGTACTGGCCGGGAAGGGCCGCGGTGACGGGAGTGTCGTCCGCGGGCTCGAGGGTGAAGGTCATGGACCCGGTTCCTGCGGGGGTCTTGGCGGCCACGCGCCACGGCGTCCACATCCTGTCATTTGCCTGCGCTGCGTAGAGGCCCTTCTCCAGCTTGATCAGGGCGTCTGCCATCAGCCAGTACACCTCGGTCCAGGCTTCTGCGATCTCGGGGGTGATGACCTCCGCCAGGTCTTCGGCGATTGCTCCGAACAGGTGCTCGTAGACCACCTGGTACTGCGGCTCGGTGATGCCCAGGGAGGCGTGCCGGTGTGCGATGCGGGAAAGGACCGTCTCCGGCAGGGTGCCCGGGTTGTTGACCAGGTGGGTGGCGAAGGCCGCGATGCTCCCGGCGAGGGCCTGCTGCTGGTTCCCGGAGCGCTGGTTGGAGCGGCTGAACAGGCCATCCATCAGTTCGGGGTGCGCCGCGAAAAGGCGGGCGTAGAAGTTCGGGGTGATGGATCCGATCCGGGAGCCGACCAGCGGCAGGGTGGCCTCGATGACGGGGCGGGACTTGTCCGAGAGCATCTGTACTCCTGAGGTTATGGCCGGGGCCTTCGTCCGGCCGGAGGAAAACTCGTATTTCAAATACAAGTATTTCTGCCTCAGTTCTACACCTTGTAGAAGTTTGAAATCAAACCGGGAGCAGGCACCCGGATTCCGGGCTAAATCCCCGGCCGGAGGCCGATCATCTGGAAGACCGGCGCCATCTGCCGGGCCTGGGGAAGTTCCCCGATCACCACCGAATCCAGCTCGGCGTAAAAAGCCTCGCGGGCGCGGGCCAGAGCGCCGCGCAGCCTGCACTCGTTGATGAGGGGGCAGTTTCCGGCGGGAGACACACAGTCGGCGGGATCGGTGCGGCTGTCGAGCTGGCGGAGGATCTGACCTACCGTTGCGATACGTCCTGCATGGCTGAGCCGGGAGCCGCCGGAGCGGCCGCGGACCACCTCAATCAGGCCCATGCTCCGCAGCTTGGCCATGGCCTTGCTGACGTGGTTGTACGGTGTCCCCACGGAGTCTGCGATGCTCTGCGTGGTAAGCAGGGTGCCGTCCGGAACGGCTGCGAGCACCATGAGGGCGCGCAGGCTGACGTCGGCAAAGGCATTGATCTTCATGGCAGCAGGTCCGGTCTAGTCCACCCAGATGGCGGGCTCGCTGGCATCGGCCCCCAGCTCGCCGAATTCCCAGGACTGGGTGGTGGCATTGGCCGAATAGGGGAGCACCGCGGCGAAAAGGGAACCGTCGCGGTGTTCCGCTGCCACATGGATAGCGTCCGAGTCATCCTCCACCAGCAGGATGTCGCACACTACGGCGGCTGCCCGGAAATCGTCCCGGTTCTGGCGGAGGAGGGCCTGCAGGTCGCTGATCATGGCGTCGGCGTCGAAGTCCCCGTCGCTGCCCTCGCCGGCATCCGCCGGGGAGACGGCAACCAGCCGCACCTCGCCGTCGTTCTGCACGGTCAGTGCGAAGGGCAGGAAGCCGCCGTTGCGCTGGAGCTGCTCCTGGGCCGCGCTGACGCCCGTGCCCAGGAGGTTTTCCAGGTCAGTTGCCGTGGCTTCGGAGACGGAATCGCGCCAGCTGTCCTGCCCGCCGTTTCCGTCCGCTGCCTGACCGGTATGTCCAGCCATCCGGTGCTAGGCCCGCACCAGGGACAGGACGCGGTCGCGGACGCGTTCCATCGTTGCCCGGTCCGTGGCCTCGGCGTTGAGCCGCAGGAACGGCTCGGTGTTGGACGGGCGAAGGTTGAACCAGTAGCTGCCGTCGTTGGCCGTGAACGTGCTGCCGTCCAGGGTGTCGATGGTGAGGTCCTCGTCCGCGAAGGCCTGGCGGACGCGCTCGACCGCTGCCGGCTTGTCCTCCACCTCGGAGTTGATTTCACCGGAGCTGACGTACGGCTCGTATTCGCGGGCCAGTTCGGAGAGGGGGCCTTCCTGTTCGCCCAGCGCTGCCAGGACATGCATGGCCGCCAGCATGCCGGTGTCCGCGTTCCAGAAGTCGCGGAAGTAGAAGTGCGCGGAGTGCTCGCCGCCGAACACCGCGCCTTCCTTGGCCATGACTGCCTTGATGAAGGAGTGGCCGACACGCGTGCGGACGGCGCGTCCGCCGTCGTGCTCCACCAACTCCGCCACGGCGCGGGAGGTGAGCAGGTTGTGGATGATCGTTGGCGTCTCTTCACCCTGGGCCTTGGCCCGGGCGATTTCGCGGCGGGCCACCATTCCGGTGATGGCCGACGGCGATACGGGCTCGCCCTTTTCATCGATCACGAAGCAGCGGTCGGCGTCGCCGTCGAAGGCAAGGCCGATGTCCGCGCCGTGTTCGATGACGGCTGCCTGCAGGTCTCGCAGGTTTTCCGGCTCCAGCGGGTTGGCGGGGTGGTTGGGGAAGGACCCGTCCAGTTCGAAGTACAGCGGAACGATGTCGAAGGGCAGCTTGGGCAGCAGGGTGTCACCCAGTACTGCCGGGGTGGTCAGGCCTGCCATGCCGTTCCCTGCGTCCACCACCACCTTCAGCGGGCGGGAGGCGGAAAGGTCAACAAGCTTGCGAAGGTACTCGGAGTAGTCCTTGAGCACGTCCCGGACGCTGATCAGGCCCCGGGTGCCTGCCGCGGGGATGGAACCGGCGTTAAGGTACTGCTCCGCGAGGGCCTGGATCTCCTTGAGCCCGGTTTCGGAGGAGATGGGGACGGCGCCTGCCTTCGCCATCTTGATGCCGTTGTACTCGGCGGGGTTGTGGCTGGCGGTGAAGGTGGCTCCGGCGCGGTTGAGGAATCCGCAGGCAAAGTACAGCTCGTCGGTGGAGATCAGGTCCAGCAGCTCCACACTTGCCCCCCGTGCTGCCGCCCCGTTGGCGAACGCTTTGGAGAACTCGGGGGAGGAGGGACGCATGTCGCCGCCCACCACGATGGTCTGGCCTTCGAGCTGCAGGACATCCACGAACGCGGCCCCCACGGCTTCGACGATTTCGGCGGTGATCGACTCGCCCACAATCCCACGGACGTCGTAGGCCTTGAAGGATGCCGAGAGATCAAATGTCGTTGTCTGTTCGCTAGTCACGGGCTTTATCTTACGTGTGCGGCGCATGTGGCCAAGGGGGCTTTATGGGAACTTGCGCAACAGCGCGGCTTTGTGTCCCTTGTTGGGGCTGTTTCCACATAGCAGCCCCGCCCTGTCCGGGCTGTCGGAGGGTGCTGGGATACTGAATCAATGGCCAATAACCAGTACGCTTCCACAGTTTCCACCGCAGATGCAGGCGCCGGAGGTCCGGATACGCCGGGCACCGCCACCCACGCCGAGGCCCTGGACGTCCTGCGCGGCCTGGTGGGGAACCCAGGCGCCGTGTTCCATGATGGGCAGTTTGAAGCCATCGAGGCGCTGGTCGACGGCGGCCGGCGGGCTTTGGTGGTCCAGCGAACCGGCTGGGGCAAGTCTGCCGTGTACTTTGTGGCTTCCCTGCTGCTGCGGCGCCGGGGAGCGGGCCCCACGCTGATCGTTTCGCCCCTCCTTGCTTTGATGCGGGACCAGGTGGCCGCAGCCGCGCGCGCAGGGGTACGCGCGGTCGCCATCAACTCAGCCAACCAGCTGGAATGGGACACGGTCCGTGAGCAGTTGGCAACCGATGAGGTTGACGTCCTCCTGGTCTCCCCGGAGCGGTTGACCAATCCGGCGTTCCGGGAAACCCAGCTGCCCGAACTCCTGCGGCGTACCGGGCTGCTGGTCATTGACGAGGCCCACTGTATCTCGGACTGGGGCCATGACTTCCGTCCCGATTACCGCCGCATCGCAGACCTCATCACCCGTTTGCCGGACTCGGTACCGGTTCTGGCCACCACCGCCACCGCCAACTCGCGGGTAGTGCACGATATCGAGGAACAGCTCGGCGCCGGGGTCCTGACCATCCGTGGTTCCCTTGGCCGTGACTCGCTGCGGCTGGGAGTCCTGTCGCTGCCCGATTCCAAGGCGCGCCTGGGCTGGCTGCTGACGCACCTGGCAGATCTCCCCGGCAGCGGCATCATTTACACCCTGACCGTTTCCGCGGCGGAGGACACCGCCCGGCTGCTGTCCGAAGCGGGACACAATGTGCTTGCCTACACGGGGCGGACCGACCCGGCGGACCGGGAGCGGGCAGAACAGCTGTTGAAGGACAACCAGGTCAAGGCGCTGGTGGCCACGTCGGCGCTCGGCATGGGCTTCGACAAGCCCGATCTTGGCTTCGTGGTCCACCTGGGGGCACCGTCCTCCCCGGTGGCGTACTACCAGCAGGTGGGCCGTGCCGGCCGTGGCGCTGCCAACGCGGACGTCCTGCTGCTGCCCGGGTCCGAAGACCGCGACATCTGGCAGTATTTCGCCACCGCGTCCATGCCTTCAGAGGAGAAGGCAGCGGCCGTGCTGACGGCATTGGCCGACGCCGGAACGGCGTTGTCCACGGTGGCGCTGGAAGCGAGGGTTGATCTTCGCCGCACGCCGCTCGAGCTGCTGTTGAAGGTTTTGTCAGTGGACGGCGCCGTGGAACGGGTTGGCGGCGGATGGCGGTCCACCGGCCAGCCGTGGGTGTACGACGCGGAGCGCTACAGCCGTATCGCCGAAGCCCGGGTGGATGAACAGGACTCGATGGTGATCTACCAGGACACGGCAGGCTGCCGGATGGAGTACATCACCTCGGTGCTGGATGATGAGACAGCCCGTCCCTGCGGGCGGTGCGACAACTGTGCGGGACGATGGTTCCCGGTGGATGTGGCAGCCAGCGCCACGGAAGCGGCCGGGCAGACGCTGAGCCGGGCGGGCGGCGTCCTGGAACCGCGGCTTCAGTGGCCCAGCGGCATGGACCGCCTGGGGGTGCCGGTGAAGGGGAAACTCAAGCCGGGCGAAGGCGTCTCGGAGGGCCGTGTCCTCGCCCGCCTCACGGACCTTGGCTGGGGCGGAGCCCTGCGGGAGCTGTTTGCCGCCGGTGCGGAGGACCGGCCGGTGGACCCTGGAATGCTGCAGGCCTGTGTGCAGGTCCTGCGTGAATGGGGCTCCGGAGACAACCGGAATCCGGGGTGGAGCGGGGCGGGCAGGCCGGCCGCCATTGTGAACATCCCCTCCCGCAGCAAGCCTCTGCTGGTCGGGTCACTCGCCAGGGGGATTTCCGAGATCGGACGCATCCCCTACCTCGGCGAGCTGCAGTTGGCCCACGGCGGCCCCACAGGAAGCCGCGGCGGTAACAGCGCGTACCGGCTGGCCGGCGTCTGGGACCGGCTGCTGGTGGGCCCGGAGCTCGAAGCCGCGCTCCAGCCGGTTCAGGGCCAGAGCGTGATGCTGATCGATGACCTGACGGACAGCAGGTGGACGGTTACCGTCGCGGGGCGGGCCCTTCGGCAGGCCGGGGCGGGTGCGGTGCTTCCCCTGGTTCTGGCTCAGGCGGGCTGACGCCGGGCTTGGCTGGTTGATCCTGCCGGTGACCGCGCTGGCTCACTGCCGCCCCCGCGTGCCGGGGGAGCAGCAGGCTGTCTGCCGTGCTGGCGAGCATCAGGACAGCCATTGCCAGGAAGGCGCCGCGGAAGGGCCGGGCCGGGTCGTGGATCACCGCGTCCTGCGCGCCGAAGATCCGGATCAGCAATGCTGCGATGGCGATGCCCGAGCCCGTGCCGAGCTGCACCATCGTGGCGGAAACAGTGTTGGCGGACGTGAGCTGCGCCGGTGGGATGTCCGAGTACTGAACCGAGGCGTAGGCCGAAAAGCCGATGGAGCGGAACGCGCCGCTGCACACCAGCAGCACGAACATCAGGGCTTCCGGGGTCTCCGGCGTCAGGAGCGCGAACAGGGCGAAGGTGGTGGCTGACGCCAGCGAGGCGAACACCAGCACCGCCTTGAAGCCGAACTTCCTGATCAAGGGGGTGGTGGCCGGCTTGATACCGATGTTGCCTACGAACACCGCCGCCACCATGGCGCCGGCCTGCAGGGGGGACCACCCGAATCCCGTCTGGAACATCAGCGGCAGCAGGAACGGCACCGAACTGATGGTAACCCGGTACACGAATCCGCCGGTGGCCATGGCCCGGAACGTCCGTGTGCGGAAGACCTGCAGGTTGAACAGGGGATGGGGAGCGCGGCGCATCCAGGCCACCGCACCTATCAGGGCCGCAACCCCTGCCGCGGCACTGATTCCGGCCCAGGGCAGCTCCGGGTGGCTGCTGGCCAGTTCCAGCCCTGCTACGAGCGCGCCCACCCCGACGGTGGTCAGCACCATCCCGGGCCAATCAAGGCGCCGCCGGGGATCGCCGGCCGCAACCGGAACCAGGCGCAGGGCGGCAGTGAACGCTGCTGCGCCGAGGGGAATGTTGACCAGGAAGATCCAGTGCCATGACAGGTAGGTGGTGAGCGCCCCGCCCACCAGCGGCGCAAGGACAGGCGCCAGGAGTCCGGGCCACACCAGGAAAGCGGTGGCCCGCAACAGATCGGACTTCGGAGTGCCGCGCAGGACCACCAGGGTTCCCACCGGAACCATCATGGCCCCGCCGGCGCCCTGGGCGATCCGGCTCAGGGTAAGGGCGGCCAGATCCTGGCTGAGGGCACAGGCAAGGGAGGCCAGGGTGAATACTGCGATCGCTGAGCAGAAGATGCGCCGGGCACCGAACCGTTCCGCCAGCCAGCCACTGATGGGAATTCCCACGGCCACCGTCAGCAGGTAGGCCGTCATTGTGATGTTGACGTCAGCGGCAGGGATGGCGAAGTCGGCCGCAATGCTGGGAATGGCCGTGGTCAGGACCGTACCGTCCAGGAACTCCATGAAGAAGGTGGCCGCCACCAGCAGCGCCAGCCGCGGGTTCCAGCCCGAACGGGTGCTGTCCGGTTGGTCTGGGTGGGTGCGTGCCGCCATGCGCTAATCCTGCCACTGCGGCACCGGTGGCGCCCGCCGCGTCCGTTGGTCGGACAGCGCGTTCCACAAGTCTCCGGGAACGCAAAAAGGCCCCGGTCCGAGGACCGGGGCCAAACGCGGAGACGGGGGGATTTGAACCCCCGGTCGAGTTTTAACCCCGACCCTTCATTAGCAGTGAAGTCCATTCGGCCGCTCTGGCACGTCTCCAATTGCTATTCCTAGCCCACCAAGGATACGCAGATCCGGCCACGCAGTGCAAAACCGTCCCCGCCAAGGGCTTCAGGCCCAACGACAAAGAGCCGCGGAGGGGTTTCCAAAGGGTTCAGCCCGCCAGTGCCTTCCACAGGAAGTGCTGGCTCCGGGCCTGCAGCGCGGCCGCCTGCCGGTTGTCGGAGGCGCCGGCGTGCCCGCCTTCCAGGGCCTCGTGGAACCAGACATTGGGAATCCCCATGGCCAGCATCCGGGCTGCCATCTTGCGGGCCTGGACGGGTCCCACGCGGTCGTCCGAGGTTGCGGTCCAGATAAACGTTTCGGGATACTCCACGGCGTCCTTGAGCAGATGGTAGGGCGAGAACGTCCGGATGTAATCCCAATGTTCGGGAACATCCGGGTCCCCGTATTCGGCAATCCAGGAATGCCCGGCAGAGAGCCTGGTGTAGCGGCGCATGTCCAGCAGGGGCACCCCACAGGAGACTGCCCTGAACAGTTCCGGATACCGGGTGAGCATGTTCCCCACCAGGAGGCCGCCGTTGGAGCCGCCCACGCAGCCCAGCCGCCGCGGCGAGGTAACGCCGCGTGAGATCAGGTCGCGGGCCACGGCTGCAAAGTCCTCGTAGGCACGGTGCCGGTTTTCCTTCAGTGCCGCCCGGTGCCAGGCCGGTCCGTATTCGCCGCCGCCGCGGATGTTGGCCACCACGTATACGCCGCCCCGGGAGTGCGGAGCTTTGCCGTCGCTTCCGTCGGAGAGCGTGGTCCGCCGCTCCAGCCATGCCCGGCCCACCGTGCCGCTGTAGGCCGGGGTCTGAGACACTTCGAACCCGCCGTAGCCGGAGAGCTGGGTGGGGTTTTGCCCGTCCAGCGGCAGGCTGCGCGGAGCTATTTGGAAGTACGGGACCCGGGTGCCGTCGTCGGACACGGCGAAGTGCTGCTCCACCTCGTAGTCGCCGTCGTCAAAGAACGACGGCGAGGCCTTGACTGCCGCGTGCCGGCTCACCACGCCGGACGTCCCGGCACCCTCCGGCTTGGCGCGTTCCAGCGTGCCGCGCATCAGGGTGGTGGGGGTGGTGAAGCCGGTGGCGATGAGCCAGAAGTCGTCCCCGGCGCCCCCATCGGCAGGTTCTTCGTCCTCGTCGTCCACCGCGTACGCGTTCACGTCATGCAGCGGGGGGCAGGCGTCCAGGACCGTTGCCGCCCAGCCGCCGTCACCGTTGCCGGTGGGACGGGACGGGTCCAGCACCCGGATTTCGGAAGACACGTCCTTGAGCAGGTTGAGCAGCAGGAAGTTCCGCGTCCAGCTCCAGGACTGCAGGGAGGTGCGGGCGTCAGGAGTGAACAGGACGGTTGGCTGCCGGACCCCGGCCAGATAGCCCTCAAAATTGGCTGCCAGCAGGGAGCCGGACGGGTAGGTGGTGCCGTCCAGCACCCAGTCCTGCTGCGGGCGGAAGAGCAGCCATTCCCGGTGGGCGCTGACGTTGACGTCAGTGGGTACGTCGATCCGGACCCAGTCGCCGTCCCGCAGCACGAAGTTGGTGCGGTTGAAGAAGTCGATGTAGTCCACGGCGAAGGTACGCTCAAAGCCGGGTGTGGAGTCGTGCGCGGCCACGGCCATCATGTGGTCTTCGGGCACCTCGAAGAGCCTTGGGGCCGAGTCCAGGGCCTGGCCGCGCGTGAGGGTCACCGCGGTGCGCGCATAGGAGGAGGCCGTTTTCGGCAGGCCGTCCGCTGTGGAAGCCACCAGGAGCGTGTCCGCATCCAGCCAGGACACGTTGCCCTTCGCCGTCGGCAGGTCGAACCCGCCCTGGGCGGGATCGACAAAGCCGCGTGCCTCGACGTCGAACTCCCGGTAGCGGTTGGCGTCGCCGCCGTCGGGGGAAAGCGCGAGCAGCGCCAGCCGGTAGGGCTCGCCGGCTGCCGGGCGCAGGAACGTTGCACCGTGGAACACCCATTCTTCGCCTTCGGTGCGGGACAGCCGGTCCACATCCAGCAGGACGTCCCATTCCGGGGAATCGGTGCAATAGCTCTCCCAGGTGGTTCGCCGCCACAGGCCTTTAGGGTTCTGCTGGTCGCGCCAGAAGTTGTAGTACCAGTCCCCACGCTTGCCCACCATGGCGATCCGGTCCGTGGAGTCAAGGACTTCCAGGATGCTGGCCTCCAGCCCGGCGTAGTCTGCGTCTTCCAAAAGGTCCTCGGTACGGGAGTTCTGCTCCCTCACCCAGGCCAGCTGTTCCTCGCCGTAAATGTCCTCCAGCCACACATTTTCGTCGACGGGTTCCGGCGCCTTGTCCAGTAAGGCCGTCTCCAGGGAGGCGGTGCCGGAGGTGTGCCGGCCGGAACCGGGAACGGACTCTTGATCAGCTGCTGTGGTGGTCATGCGCCCCATCCAAACAACTGGGCCACATGCTGGCAAGTCAAGCGTTCCGGAGCGCAACCCTGTTTCAGCCCGTACGCTGGATGCCGTGGAAAAATCGCAGAGCATCCGGGCTGTCATCATCGGCGGCGGCCCCCGCGGCACCAGCGTGCTGGAGCGGCTGCTCGCCCACGCTGCTGCCGCGGGACGCTCCGTACGGCTCCACATCGACGTCGTGGACCCCTATCCTGCAGGTCCCGGACACGTATGGCAGCCGGACCAGTCCCGGCTGTTCCTCATGAACACCCAGTCCTTCTATCCCACGCTGATTCCCCAGGACCCGTCACTTCCCGCACCGGTTGCCGGCACCACCTTCGACCAGTGGCGCCTGAAGCAGCGTCGGGACCCGCTGCCCGCGCTCAGCGCCGGGGAACGGGCGGAACTGGCGGTCCTGGAGGCCACTGACTTTCCCAGCCGCGCCCTCTACGGACGCTACCTGCGCAGCACCCTTGACGAACTGCTGGGCAAGGCGCCCGGCGGTATCACGGTCGACTTCCACGAAACGTCGGCGCTGTCCGTGCGCCCTGCGGGGGACGGAAGGTTCGACGTCGGCCTTGCCACCGGAGCAGCCATCCACGCCAACTCCGTGGTGCTGGCTCTGGGACACATTCCGTCCAGGCTCAACCCCGAGCAGCGCGGACTCCAGGCCTCAGCCGCCCAGCTGGGGCTGCAGTACCTTCCCCCTGCCGTGCCAGCGGACGTCGACTGGTCCCGCATCCCGGCCGGCGAACCGGTCCTGGTCCGCGGGATGGGACTCAACTTCTTCGACACCATGGGCCAGCTCACCGAAGGCCGCGGGGGCAAATTCGTGTCAAACGGCAGCCGGCTCGACTACGAACCGTCCGGCCAGGAACCGCTGATCATCGCCGCATCCCGGCGCGGAACGCCTTACCGGGCAAAGGCGGCACTCAACGGCTACTACGCCTCGTCCATCACCCTGCGCTACCTCACCGAGGGAGCCATCGAGCGGCTGGCCAAAACAGGGATCCGTCCGTCCTTTGACCATGATCTCTGGCCGCTGCTGCACCGGGACGCCCTGTGGGCCTACTACTCCACACTGGTGCGCTCGCAGCCCGGCGCCGTGCCCGACGCGGCGGCATTCCTTGCGGCGCTGGAGGAGGCCCTCCAGCCGCACGCGCACAGCGCCGTTAATTGGGAAGACAGCGTGGAAAGCGTGCTGGCCGTCCACGTTGGCCCCCGCCACCGGCTTGACCTGCCGGGACTGGCGGCTCCACTGGCGGGCCGATCCTTCGCCTCCCGCCGCGAGCACGACGCCGCCGTGGTGGAGTTCCTGCTTGACGATGCACGCCGCTCCGCGCTGGGTGAGGACGATCCCGTCAAGATGGCCATTGGGGCGCTGCATCACGGACGTGCGGTCCTTAAAACAGCAGTGGCCGACGGCGGCATCACCGATGAGTCATGGGTCGCCGGGCTGCGTGGCTGGTTTGAGTCCTTTGTGGAGGGCCTGGCCAGCGGGCCGCCGGCGCTGCGTGCCGAACAGCTCGCCGCGCTGGCCAGGGCCGGGGTGGTGAGTTTCGTGGGGCCGGACCCGAAGTTTGGGGTGGACCGTAAAGCGGGGGTATTTACCGCTGCTTCGCCGTGGGTTTCCGGTCCGCCCGCCATGGCACGGACCATGGTGGAGGCCCTGGCTCCCGGGAACCGGGTCTCGGCCAACGATTCGCCCGTGCTGGCGCAGTTGCTGTCTGAGGGTTTGGTGCGGCCCAGGCTCATGATGACCCCCGAAGGCGCCCCCATCGAGTCCACCGGCCTGGATGTGGAGCCGCACCCGTACCGTCCGGTGGCCGCCAACGGCTCCGTGACCGAAGGCCTCTTCGTGCTGGGGCTGCAGTTGTCTTCCGCCCAGTGGGGAACTGCGATCGCTGCTGAGGCGGTCCAGGACGGCAGCCCCGCTTACCGCAGCGGCCAGCGCACCTTGCGCGATGCCGACGAGATCGCCGCCGCCATCCTCAGCAGGTTCTAACAAAAGGGCTCCACGGGCAGTGCAGGCGGGCGCGGAAGCCGCTATACCTGTTGGCCACTGGCGGCCCTGGGTGCTCGAAGCAAAAAACCCTGGCGGCCCTGGGTGCTCGAAGCAAAAAACCCCTGGCGGCCGATGCCGGCTGCCAGGGGTTCCCTTGCGGAAGGTAAGAGATTCGAACTCTTGGTACGGGGTTACCGCACACTGGTTTTCAAGACCAGCTCCTTCGGCCGCTCGGACAACCTTCCTCAGCTAGTAGTGTTTCATAGGCACTTGCCTGCAACAAAACAGGACCAGGGACGGTGCCCGGTGCACACTGGTTGCAGCCAGGATTTGAATCAGGAACGGGAGAAGTCCATGAAAGCCGTCTACATATCGGAACCGGGCGGCCCGGAAGTGCTGGAGGTCCGGGAGGTGGATGCCCCGGTGCCCGGCCAGGGCGAAGTGCTGATCGATGTGGTGGCGGCCGGCCTGAACCGGGCCGATGTCCAGCAGCGCCGCGGCTTCTATCCGCCGCCGCCCGGCGCATCGGAGGTCCCCGGGCTGGAAGTGTCGGGCCGGATAGCGGGCTTCGGCCCGGGCGTCAGCAAGCCTTTCTCCCTGGGGGACAAGGTAGTCGCCCTGCTGGCCGGCGGGGGGTATGCCACGCAGGTGGCGGTTCCTGCCGAGCAGGTACTGAGGGTGCCTGAAGGAGTGGACCTTGTCACCGCGGCGTCCCTCCCCGAGGTTGCCGCCACCGTGTACTCGAACCTGATCATGACGGCGCAGCTTCAGCCGGGCGAGACGGTCCTGGTCCATGGGGCCACCGGAGGCATTGGCACCATGGCCATCCAGCTTGCCAAGGCGTTCGGCGCCAAGGTGGCAACGACTGCCGGTACGGAAGAGAAGGTCAGCACCGCCAAGGCCTTCCTCGGCGCGGACATCGCCATCAATTACAAGGAGGAGGACTTCCCGGAGAGCCTCCGGCGGCAGAACGGCGGGAAGGGGGCGGACGTGATCCTGGACGTGGTCGGTGCCAAGTATCTTGCCCAGAACATCGATGCCCTGGCTGATTACGGACGCCTCGTGGTGATTGGACTGCAGGGCGGCGCCAAGGGGGAGCTGGACCTGGGGCTGCTGCTGAAGAAACGCGCTGCCGTGGTGGCCACTGCCCTGCGGCCCCGGCCCGTGGCGGAAAAGGGTGCCATCATGACCGCTGTCCGGGACGCGGTCTGGCCGCTGGTCGCCGATGGCAGGATCCGGCCGCTGGTGGCCAAGACCTTCCCGCTGGACCAGGTGGCGGCAGCCCACCGCTACTTCGACTCCGGCGACCACGTGGGGAAGGTCCTCCTGGTCATGTAAGCAGCCTGGGGTGCATACCCGGTATTGCCTTCACTGGTCTTGGGCGCTAGGCTCGATATACGCGGTATGCACGGGTCTTGGGGGCCTGTGCATGCCGGTCGTGACTAGCCCGGGGGAGCAACATGTCCATTCGCCACAGCCTCCTTGCCCTGCTGCAGGACCAGCCGCGTTACGGCTACCAGTTGCGGGTCGAGTTCGAGAACCGTACGGGAGCCACCTGGCCCCTGAATATCGGGCAGGTGTACACCACGCTGGACCGCCTTGAGCGCGATGCCCTGGTGGCCAAGGAAGGCGATGACGGTGAAGGCCACGTGGTGTACAGCCTTACCTCCGCCGGCAAGGCCGAGGTAAGGAACTGGTTCGCCGCCCCGGTGCAGCGGAACAACCCGCCACGCAACGAACTCGCCATCAAGCTCGCGCTCGCCGTCACCCTGCCTGGAGTGGACGTGCAGGCCATCATCCAGGCCCAGCGCGTGGAATCCATCCGCGTGCTGCAGGACTACACCAAGGCCCGCCGTGACACGGCAGCGAACCAACGGGCCGCGGATACGGCGTGGTTGCTGGTGCTCGACTCGCTGATCTTCCAGACGGAGGCGGAAGTCCGCTGGCTGGACCTTTGCGAAGCCAGAATGGTCCAGCAGGCGCAGGCCAACGCCGCCGGCGCAGCCCGGAAGCCGTCCAACGGGGCAACGGAAGACGCCCCGTTCAACGCGGACGGCCGCCGGTGAGCGTGCAAGGGCCGCAACAGGTCCCAAAACCCGCCAAAGGGGGCAGGGTATACGGGGAAGGCCCGACGGCGGTGGCTGCCCCCCGCGACTGTGCTGGGCCGTGATCCCTCCAGGGAGGCGTTGGGTGGGCTGGATGCCGACGGGATAGTGGTGACCACCCCCTGTTCCTCAGCGCAGCAGGCATCACCACAGGCCTGTCCCTGGCCGACGCCCGTGCCGGCCATGCAACGCCTGCCGCTGTCCAGACGGGACCGGCTAGCGGGAAGGCTCCGCCCGTCGTTCGTCGCCGGGTCGCTGCCGCTCACCGCACGGCCCGGCGCTGCGCCGCCGTCGGCCCTCTAAGGCGGAACCCGCGTTGGTAGGGTGCCCAGTAGCAAAAGTGGGATAACTCTCAAGGAGGAGACATGGCCGGAGTGCCTGACCAACGGAACAACGGATCCCGGGCGGGGGGCGGGCTGGCTACGGATCCGAATCTTCCGCCACCCGCCGTGGACGAGGCCAGGCTCGAGGCCGAAGACCGGAAATGGACCCCGGCAAAGATCGCACTCTGGGCCGCCATCGCCTTGCTGGGCGGCGTCGCCTGGTTCATGCTGGCCATTGTCCGCGGTGAAACCGTCAACGCCATCTGGTTTGTCTTCGCTTCAGTATGCACTTACCTGATCGGCTACCGCTTCTACTCCAAGGTGATCGAGCGCTACATCACCAAGCCGGACGACCGCCGCGCTACCCCGGCCGAGTACAAGGCCGACGGCAAGGACTACGTCCGCACCGACCGCAACGTACTATTCGGCCACCACTTCGCCGCAATCGCCGGGGCCGGGCCGCTGGTGGGCCCGGTCATCGCCGCCCAGATGGGCTACCTCCCCGGCACCATCTGGATCATTGTCGGCGTAGTCCTCGCCGGCGCCGTCCAGGACTACCTGGTCATGTTCTTCTCCATGCGCCGCGGCGGCCGCTCGCTCGGCCAGATGGCCCGCGAGGAACTCGGCGTCATCGGCGGCACGGCCGCCCTCATCGCCACCCTGCTCATCATGGTGATCATCGTGGCCATCCTGGCGCTCGTCGTCGTCAATGCCCTGGGCGAAAGCCCCTGGGGTGTGTTCTCCGTGGGCATGACCATACCCATTGCCCTGTTCATGGGCGTTTACCTCCGCTACCTGCGCCCCGGCAAGGTCATGGAAGTCTCCGTCATCGGCTTCGTCCTGCTGATGGCCGCCATCATGGGCGGTGGCGCGGTGGCCGGCACCGAATGGGGAGCCGCGTTCTTCCACCTTGACAAGGTGACCATCGCCTGGGGCCTGCTCATCTACGGCTTCGTCGCGGCGATCCTGCCCGTGTGGCTCCTCCTGGCCCCGCGTGACTACCTCTCCACCTTCATGAAGATCGGCGTGATCGTGATGCTCGCGCTGGCCATCATCGTGGTCCGGCCCGAAGTCAGCGTCCCGGCCTTCAGTGAGTTCGCCTCCCGTGAGAACGGACCGGTGCTGTCCGGTGCGCTGTTCCCCTTCCTCTTCGTCACCATCGCCTGCGGTGCCCTGTCCGGTTTCCACGCCCTGATCTCGTCCGGAACCACCCCCAAGCTGGTGGAGAAGGAACGTCAGACCCGGTACATCGGCTACGGCGGCATGCTGATGGAGTCCTTCGTGGCCATCATGGCCCTGGTGGCCGCGATCTCGATTGACCGCGGCCTGTACTTCGCCATGAACGCCCCCGCAGCGCTCACCGGCGGAACCGCGGAGGCGGCAGCCACGTGGGTCAACAGCCTGGGCCTCAGCGGCGTGAACATCACCCCCGGCCTGCTCCGCGAAACGGCCGCGAACGTGGGGGAGCAGAGCATTGTGTCCCGGACAGGCGGTGCACCCACCCTGGCCGTGGGCCTGGCGCACATCATGCACCAGTTCGTGGGCGGGACGGCCATGATGGGCTTCTGGTACCACTTCGCCATCATGTTCGAGGCGCTCTTCATCCTCACGGCAGTGGACGCCGGAACACGCGTTGCCCGGTTCATGCTGCAGGACTCGATCGGCAACTTCGTCCCCAAGTTCAAGGAGGCCTCCTGGCGTCCCGGTGCCTGGCTCTGCACCGCCATCATGGTGGCCGCTTGGGGCGCCGTGCTGCTCATGGGCGTCACCGATCCGCTGGGCGGAATCAACACCCTGTTCCCGCTGTTCGGCATCGCCAACCAGCTGCTCGCCGCCATCGCGCTGGCCGTGGTCCTGGCCATCGTCGCCAAACGAGGAACCTTCAAGTACCTGTGGATTGTCGCCCTGCCGCTGGCCTTCGCCGCCGTGGTGACCATCACCGCGAGCTACCAGAAGATCTTCTCGCCCGTCCCGGCCGTGGGGTACTTCGCCAACAACGCAGCCTTCAGCAAGGCCCTGGCGGACGGCAAGACCGAGTTCGGAACCGCCAAGACCGTGGCGGCCATGGAGGCAGTGGTCCGCAACACCGCCATCCAGGGCTGGCTGTCCGTGATCTTCGTGGTGCTGAGCATCATCGTGATTGTGACGGCCGTGCTCGCCACCCTAAAAGCGTTCCGGGACAGGGCGGCAGGGACAGCCACCACGGACAACGAGGACCCATTTGTTCCGTCACGGGTGTTTGCCCCGGCCGGGCTGGTGCCCACCACTGCTGAGCGCGAGCTGGCCGCCGAATGGGAGAAAGTTCCGGCGGACGCCCGCCTTGAGCGGGCAGGGCACTGATGAGCAGCGGCATCGCCCTGGTGGCCAACGGGTTCCGCGGCTTCGCCCGGTACCTCGGCGGCGTCATGGGCGCGGACGCGTACGCCAAGTACCTGGAACACCACAGGGCGGCGGGGCACCAGGACGCGCCGCTCAGCGAGCGGGAGTTCTGGCGGGACCGCACGGACCGCCAGGACAGCAACCCGCAGGGCAGGTGCTGCTGATTGAGCCCGCAGCGGACAGGGCGTCCGGAGGGCGTTCATGGAGTGGCCCGGGGCCCGATGGCGCATGAGAGTATGAACGCATGAGCGATCCCAATGACACTCAGGCAGCTGAGGACCTCCCGGTAGAAGGCACCCCCGTTGACGACGACCCGTCGCCGCTCCAGGCGTCGCGGGGAACGGACGGAAGGCCGCAGCGCAGCAGCCTGCACGACCTTGTTGACGAACCGGCCAAGGTGATGCGGATCGGCACCATGATCAGGCAGTTGCTGGAAGAGGTAAAGTCCGCACCCCTGGACGAGGCCGCGAGGGGGCGGCTGGCAGCCATCCACAAGCGTTCCATCAAGGAGCTGGAGGACGGCCTTGCCCCCGAGCTGGTGGCTGAACTGGACAGGATCAACCTGCCGTTCTCCGACAATGCCACCCCCTCGGATGCTGAACTCCGCATCGCCCAGGCCCAGCTGGTGGGCTGGCTGGAAGGCCTGTTCCATGGCATCCAGACGGCCATCGCGGCGCAGAACGCCGCCCGGGAACACGCTGCGGCACAGCTGCAGCTTCGCCAACTGCCGCCGGGCACCATGATTGCGCCCGGCGTCGTCATCGGTGAAAACGGTGAGCCGCAGCGTGCGCCGGCCGGGGCACGGCCGCCCGCGCAGGGCGCGCCCAACCAGCGCGACGAGTCGGACCACGGTCCGGGGCAGTACCTGTAGGTTCCGCTTGGGCTTTTTCAGTGCTGCCAGGCAGGGGCGCAGGGACGACGCGGAACTGGGCAAGGGGCTGTGGCGCCGCGCCCATGACCGCTTCCACCGGGGACTTGACCGCTTCCACCAGGTGCTTGAGGGCGTGGAGGATGACCAGCTGTACGCCGAGCTGGTGGAGATCGCCAATGAACTCGCTGCCCTGCTGCAGCGGGTCAGAGCGGTGTGCATGGAGGCCCAGCGGCGCGCGCCCAGTGACGGCCTGGACATTCCGGCATCCCTCGCGGACGTGCATAGGTCCCTGTCCAAGGCGGGCAATTCACTTGCCACGACGGCCGAAGCAGCAGCCATGCTTCGGCTGGCCGTTGGTCCCGTACCCGTAGGGGCGGCGTCGGTCCGGCGCCGTGCCGACGCCGTCTTCCAGCAGGTGGACGACGCCGAGCGGCAGCTGCGCGGGGGCAAGTTGCCTTAGCCGCAGCGGATTATTCCCAGTTCGGAAGCATACTTTCCGGTTAAGCGTCTGGCTGACAGCGCCGAAAATGGCAGCGCCGGGTCCGGCGGCTTTGGCAGGATGAAGTCATGACTCTTTCACCTACCTTGACTTTCAACGACGGAAACACGATTCCCCAGCTCGGCTACGGTGTGTGGCAGGTTGAGGACGACGTGGCTGAAAAGGTTGTCCGCCAGGCATTCGAAGCCGGCTTCCGCCACATCGACACGGCAAAGATCTATGGCAACGAGGCCGGTGTGGGCCGCGCCATCGCCGGTTCGGGCCTGTCGCCGGAGCAGATCTTCATCACCACCAAGCTGTGGAACGCGGACCAGGGATACGAGTCGACCCTCGCCGCCTTCGAGGAATCCATGGACCGGCTGGGCCTGGAAACGCTGGACCTCTACCTGATCCACTGGATGCAGCCCAAGCAGGACAAGTACGTTGACACTTGGAAGGCGCTGATCGAGCTCCAGAAGCGCGGCCGCGTCAAGTCAATTGGCGTCTCCAACTTCACCGTCGAGGGCCTGCAGCGCATCATCGACGAAACGGGCGTAGTGCCGGCCATCCACCAGATCGAGCTGCACCCCTACTTCAACCAGGGCGAACTGCGTGAGTTCGCAGCGTCGAAGGGCATCCTGACCCAGGCCTGGTCCCCCCTGGGGCAGGGCGGCGAGCTGCTGAAGGACCCCACCATCGCGTCCATCGCTGAGAAGCACCAGGCCACCCCGGCCCAGGTAGTCATCGCCTGGCACCTGGCGATTGGCAACGTGGTCATTCCCAAGTCCGTGACCGAGTCACGCATCAAGGAGAACTTCGCAGGCCTCGAGGTGTCCTTGGACGCCGAGGACGTCGAAGCCATCAACAACCTGGACCGGACCGCCGGCGGCGAAGGCCGCATCGGTGCCGATCCTGCGGTCTCCGACTTCGCCTAGACCGCGACGGCGGCACCGGCCCGACCGGCCGGCAACCGCCGCCGAACCGACGTCAGCCCGTGCTGCCGGCCATCGCCGGGCAGCACGGGCTGACGCCGTTAAGGGTCCTGGACCCGCGGAGGGCGTTCCGGGGAGAGCTCAGGCAGCCGCCTGGATGTGCTCCACGGTAATGGCGTCCACTACGGCCCAGCTGTCTTCGCCGTGGCAGTGGCGGCAGGCGAAGCGTTCCGCCTCTTCCAGCGTCTCAAAGACTTCGGCCCGGGCCCGGCCGCAATCGGCGTCAAAGTACGTTACGTGAAATTCCTGTACTGCCTGGTTTTCCATGAATCCAGTCTGCAACCGGGGTCTGACATTCTGTGGAACCAGGGCCGCGTGTTGTCACGACGGGAGCAATCAAAGCCTGGATCACCGGCCCTCTTCAAGCACTGGGCCGGAACTTGCCGTTCCCCGTACCTTCAGTGTGAGCGCAGTCAATGCGAGCATCCCAAGCCCCGTCCACACGAGTGTTCCGCTCCAGATTTCAGGCGGGAAGCTGAGCGCGCCGTCATGGATAGCCACCCCTGCGAAATAGGGCCCCCAGAACACGATGGGGCACAGGCCTGCCGCGGCCATGATCCTTCCCGGGCGGTCGGGAGCCGGACGTACCAGAGCCCACACCAGGCCCACCAGGAGGGCACCGGCGAGGGCTGCCGGGATAAGCCAGGCGTCCCGCAGCGCCACCATGGTCTGCAGGGCCGCGGAGGGGAGCAGCACCATGGCCGCAGGAACCGCGGCGTGCAGGCGCCACCGCAAGGACATCAACAGGACAGGAACGAAGAGCGCCACCGTGGAGACGAGGAAGGTTGCCAGCGAGATCATGATGCTTGACGACGTCGGGCCCGTCACCGTGGGCGGGGCCCCGCCTGCGGTGACGTACGTCTGGACGAGCCCGTGGCGGGCGAAGACGGCGAACTCCTGCAGGATGAACGCTGCAACCATTCCTGCGAGCATGGCGCTCACCGCGGCGGGGATGAGTTGTTGCCATGGCCGCCTGGGAGCATTCCAGGCTGCGGAGAACGGGGCACCGAGAATGAGGAAGCCGCCGGTCGCGAGCCCCAGATGGGACGGGCTGAAGAGGGCACTGATGTTTTGTTCAATACCGAATGCCGAATGCCAGGCGAAGTCGCCCAGTCCGGATGCCAGGAAGAGGACCACGCCGGCAACAGCGGCCCCGTGTCCGGCAGGAATTGCTTCCGTCCATGGGGTGCCCGCGGCGTGCCGGCGCCAGGTGAGGGCCGCGATCCACACGGCACAGGCTGCAAAGCCCGAATAGAGGATCGCGTGCCACGGGGTGAAGAAGGTCTCGAGCCCGCGGAGGTTGTTGTGGGCCCAGCCGTCGACATAGGTCCCGGCCAGGAGCCAGACACCGGCCGCGAGGGTGACGACGTCTTCAGCGGCCGTTGTGGGGCGGTGGACCGAAACAGGTGGTACTGCGAAAGCACGGGTTGCTGCGGCATCCATAGGTCAACAGTAAGTCCGGGCGCCGTCCAGGGCGAGAGAGTTTCCGGACCGGAGCCATGGGACTTTAGTGGTTGTCCAGGCGCAGCACCCTCTCCTGCGCAAGCATGGCTGTGCGGCTGGCTTTTTCTGCCGCCCGCTTCGCCTGTTTCGCTTCGGCGGAAGTGCCCGCAACCTGCTTGCGGGCGCGCTCCAGGCTTTCTTCCGCGGACTTGAGCCGGGCGCGCAGCTCCGCTGTCTCCTGCTGCAGTTCCACAATCCTGCTGCGGGTTTGCTCTTCCTGCTCCTGCAGTTCAGCGGCCAGCCGGGACGCCTCCCCTTCTGCGGCCTGCGCCTCCGCCAGGGCCGCCCTGGCGCGTTCCAGCGCCGGCGGTGAGGCCGCTCGCGGAGTCTGCCGGACGGCCTCAAGCCGGGGCTTGTCTGGTTTCGGTTCCGGTCCAAGGGCCGCCGTCGTCCGCGTTTTTGCTGACGGCTCCCTTGCCGACTGCCCCCTGGACGTAGTTGTCTTTGGCGCTGTTGTCTCCGGGGCCCGGCGGGCAGCGCCCGCGTCTTCCGTGGACCGCGCCGGAAGCAGCCCGGGGAGGGCTACCGCCCCTTCAAGGTCGACGTCATTGACGCCGTCCGCAGAGAGGACTTTCAACAGGCGCCCGCTGCCGACGGCGCTGGCCGCGCCTTGGTCTGCCGTCAGGGCCCGGAGGGTTTCCTCGACATCGGAAGCCATCGTGTCGCTGACGGACCGGCCCTGTTCCCGGGCGACGGACCGGGCGGTGTCCACGGCGTCGGCGAGCATGGTGCGGCGTTCACGGCCCAGTTCGCGCAGGGCGGGAGCATCAAGCGAGTCCTGGGCTGACCGCATCCGCTCCCCAAGTTCGCCGAGCCCCGCCAGAACGTCCGGCCGGTGCCGTGCAAGCATGTTCACTGCCCACGCAGCGACGGACGGCTTTGGCAGGCCGCGGACCGCCGCCGCCAAATCCTTATCCCGGTGCGCCACCTCCTTGGCCGCGGCGGCACGGGCGGACACGAAGTTGTCCAGCGCCCCGGCATACAGGCGGTCCGCAATGTCCGCCAGGGCTTCGTCTTCCATGCCGCCATCTTAGGTGCCTGCCGGCGGGCTCCCGCAGGCATCGGGGCCTGCAGCCCGGTGAACGTCCCGGTGACGCAGCGCCCCGGGGACCCTGTTACTCACCGGCTGGGAGGGGTATGTTGCTCGAATGGACGATTCATACCAGGTCATTGTGGTTGGCGGCGGTTTCGCAGGAAAGGCGGCGGCTGAGGAGTTGGGCCGCAAGGGCGTCCGGGTGCTGCTGCTCGATGCGAACAGCTACCAGCAGTTCCAGCCGCTCCTTTACCAAGTGGCTGCTTCCCAGATTGGTGTTTCCGCAGTCACCCGGCCACTCCGGTCGGAGTTCCGCAGGATCAATAACGTCCGCGTCCTGACTGCGGAAGTGACCGCGATTGACGCGGCCAACCGGACGGTCACCACCGCGGACGGGTCCAGTTACCGCGCGCGGATCCTGGTCATCGCCACGGGGGCGGTGCCGAACTTCTTCAACACCCCCGGCGCTGATGAGCACGCCTATCCTTTGTACTCGGTGGCCGACGCAACGCGGCTCAGCGCTGCCATTACCGCAGCCCTGGACGAGGCCGACCGCGAGCCGTCCGCCGAAGCTGACGTGATCGTGGTGGGGGGAGGCCCCACCGGCGTGGAGACTGCCGGGGCGCTCGCGGAGAACGTCAAGTACCTCGTGCCAAAGTACTTCTCACCGGGGCTGGCAGCCCGATGCCATGTCCACCTGGTGGACATGGTTCCCAATGTGCTGGCTGCCTTTTCGGAGAAGTCGCAGGCCTACGCCCGGGACCGGCTGACAAAACTTGGAGTCCAGCTGCATATGGGCCAGCCAGTGGGTGAAGTGCGCACCGACGGAGTGACCCTTAAGGACGGGACCGTCATCCCCGCACGGATCGTTGTGTGGGCGGGCGGGCTGCAGGCCGGACGGATCATCACTGAGTCGGGCCTGAAGCAGGGCAGGGGCGGCCGTGTGGACGTGCAGCCTGACCTGACCGCACCTGACCTCGAGGGCGTCTACGTTCTGGGCGACTCCGCCAACATCACCGATGCGGACGGCAACAAACTTCCCCAGCTGGGGTCGGTGGCCCAGCAGTCGGGGAAGTGGGCTGCACGTAACATCTATGCGGACCTGACCGGCGGCAGGCGGGAGCCCTTCCGGTACTGGGACAAAGGGTACATGGCCATGGTGGGGCGCGGAGCAGCGGTGGCGGAATTGGGCCGCCGGCGCCTGCAGCTGCAGGGTCCGCTGGCATTCGTATCGTGGCTGGCGGTCCACCTTGCCCTGCTCCCGGGCTTCCAGCAGAAAGTCCGGGCACTGTTCTCCTGGGCAAACGGCTACGTCACCCATAGCCCGTCGCAGGTAGTGGTGGGCAGGCCCTACTAGTTCCTGCCATGACGCTCGGGCGGCCCGGGCCACGGAGGCCGTGCCGCCGTCGTCATATCTTTTCGAAACTCACCAGCCGGGCCGCCGCCGTCCATCCCGACGCCTCGTAGGACGCAGCGGCCTCTTGTGCGACCACCATGTGCAGGTACTCTGCGCCGTGGATGAAGGCCTCTTCGGCCATGGCCGCGAAGAGCGCCCGTTCCAGCGTCTCCTTTTCCGGCCCCTCGGGCAGCTCCCTGATGGCCACCGCCGCGAAATCGTCCCGGACCTGGATGCGCCCCCGTGCCACGGGGCGGTCAAAGAGGGTGATTTCGACGGCGTCGAACGTCTCCATGGGTGCCAGCGCCACCTGGGCATTCTCAGGCAGCTCCACACCCGTACTCAGCTCCGCAGTGGGGGCCATGAGCAGCACCCGCTCGGACACCGGGGTGAGGCCCCCGGGGGCCGGACCGTCCGCAGCGCCGGATTCGGCGGTAACCAGGGTGAGGCGGATCCCTTCGGCCGCTGCCTTGGCTGCAAGCTCCTCCGTGCCCGGGCCCGGCCAGCCCGTTATGTACTCCCGGCTTTCGGACGACTGCTCCGCGCCGGTCCCGACGGCGAACCCGTGGCTGGCGGCCTCGGCCGGACGTTCCTGGAGGTCGGCCCAGGCAGGAACCCAGCCGGTCGTTGGGATGTCGTGCTGTTCCGGCATGGGGAATTCCTAACGTGTGGCAGCAGCAGGACCGTGAGCTGGCATCCACCGCTGATGGGCAGGGCTTCCCTTTCAACGTATCGGATCAGCCCGTGGCCCGCCACCGGAGCTGCAGGACGTTCTCAGGCCAGATGGGTGAAGGACATTCCTGCCGCCAGCAGCTTGTCTACGGCCTGTTTCACGCCCTCGGCTGTTCCGCCGCTGGGATGGTTGCCGTGGCATATCACCACGTCCCCGGGCCGGGCCTTTCCCACTTCCCTGGCGACGACGGGGGCCGGGTAGGTTGCGCCGCCGTCGCCGTTGACGCTGAAGCCCACTGGCTTCACATCCAACGCCTTCAGGATGTCTACAGCGACGTCATCCATGAACGCCGTGCCTGGCCGGAAGTATCGCGGACGCGTGCCGGTGATGCCTGCCAGCACGCCGTCATTGGGCATGACCTCGTCATAGACTTCCCCGGCATTCCTGGTGCCCGGGATGCCATAGGCCGTGTTGCCGGTGGTGGACAGCGGCTTATGGGAGGTGCCGTGGTTCGCGATTTCAAAGAGCGGATCGGCTGCCAGTTGCCGGGCCGCGGCGGGGTTGGCGGTGATCCACCGCGAATTCAGGAAGAGCGTTGCGGGAATGTGGCGCTGGCGCAGAGTGTCCAGCAGTGCCTGGTCGAGGCTGCTGCCGCCAGGACCGCCGCAAAAGTCGAAGGTGAGGGCGATTCCCTGGGGCGCGGCTGATAGCCGTGTGAGGACGCCGGGGGCTTCCAGGCCCCAGTAGCGGGCCGGACGCTTGCCAAAGGTGTCCACGATCTGCGCCCGCGATGCCGCAGGGGGCGCGGAACGGGCCGGTGCAGGCGAATCGCCGTCGGGGCCCGTATCCAGGACCGGCGAAGAGACAGCAGTGTTGTCATTTTCCCCCGCCCCTCCCTGTGCTTCCGGCCCGTGCTCTGGGTGCGGCTGAAGGTCCGGGACGGCTGACGTTAATGTCAGCACGGCGGCCAGGAGGACTGCCCTGCGGCCGGGTCCTTTGCCGTCCTGGCCAAGGTGCCTGGGTGCGTTGCCCGGTGCAGGCGGTTCTGCGTCTGGGCGCCAAACAGCAGCCTGAAAGCGGGGGGTCATGAGGGGAGGATACCCCGGCTGCCTTGCCGTTTGCTGAACCTTGGCCTGAAGCGGCGGCGTCGTGTGTAACAAAGGCTTTTCGCCACCGTTTGGGGATTCCTTGCCCGACGTGGATGCGGGCCGCCGCAGCGCATCCGGTTCGTTTTGCCGGATGACCTCTTGGACCACAGGGGGAGGGTTCCTCCTGTGCGAGGAACAGGGAGCGCGGTACCGGAGGGGAACCGGCGCAGCGACCGGTTATCTTGACGCTTTCCCAACGACAAAGATCACCGTGGCACGCTGAGCGGAAGGTGCAGGACCACTGGATTTCGTGGATACCGGGACTTTTGCCCCTGTGCGGCTAATTGCCGGCCGGGTTTACTTGTGCGTTGGAATGGGCAGAGCGCCCGCTCCCGGGGCCGTGGACCCCGGGAGGAGAGCAAAGGAGACAGTGCCAGGCAATGAATCTCAAAGATCGTTGGGGACACCTCGACCCTGCCACCCGGAAGTGGTTCATGGACAACCCGGGCTGCCAGATACTCCCGCGGACAATCACCGCTGTCATCTCGAAAGAGACAGGGGAAAACCTTCCCACCGGCCTCCACGGAGAGGCGCCGATCTCACGAGAGGACCAGGACTTCATCCGTTCAAAGGTCAATGAGCGCAACGGCTGAACACGCGCGACGAGGCCGGTTATTTCATCTGCCCACTCAACCTTTCCCGGGAGCGGGACCGGGATAGCCGGTTAAGACTTCCGGAGACCAGTTCAGGCTGCTCCCTGAGTTTCCCCGGGCCGGGTTTCTTCCCCGCTTAGACGGGCGTGTTCGTCAATGCGCCGATCCCCTCGATTTCGATACGGACGCCATCGCCGCGCCCAGCCGCTTTTGCTCATTCATCCGGCCGGAGAAACGGCAGGGCCGGTCGGTCAGGGGGAGAGCTTGGTTACATTTGCGGTGGAACGGTCTGGCCGGGAGCGCACCCGGGTACGTTGGAGCTGACGGAGTGGCTGCCCGCGCGGGGCCGGTCATCCGCGAACAGCGAGGAGTTGCAGAAGTATGGCGCGGCGCGCGGCGAGGTTTCCTGGCGAATACTTTGCACTCAGTCCGGCGACGAACGATCACCTTGCGGCGCTCCGGGTCGGGGTCAGCGTCGCGGTGCCTTTGTTAGTTCTGCTGGCCATGGGCCGGCCGGACCTTTCCATCTACGCAGTCTTCGGCGCTTTCACTGGAATGTACGGAAGGGATGAACGCCACCAGCTGCGTCTGTTCCACCAGTTGACGGCCGCGGTCCTGCTCGTCTCCGGGGTCACGGTCGGTGCCGTGCTTTCAGCAACGCACGCCGGCCCGCTGGGCCTCCTGGCTATTGAGCCGCTGGCCGCCGGGGTCGCGTCCTTGGCGGCAGACCGGGCAAACCTGAAACCCGTCGGCCCGTTCTTTTGCATCTTCGCCCTCGGTGCCTGCGCGTCCGTTTCGCCGATAGCCCCGGTGCTGGACGTTGTCGCGGTGGCAGCAGTAGCTGCTGCGTTCTCGGTTGCGGTGGGTTTCGCCGGCTGGGCGCGTCGACGACCGTCCTGGGAGGCCGGGGTCCGGCGGGTTGTGCCGGTGCTTAGGGGGGCCAGGCTCCGCGTAGCCTTGCTTCACGCCCTCGCCTACGTCCTGGCGGTCGGTGCGGCCGGCGCCGCTGGACAACTCACCGGGAACGGCCATGGGTATTGGGCTATGGCTGCCGCTGCTGTACCCCTTGCCGGCGCAGATTTTGCCGGTCGTATCCGGCGTGGACTCAATCGGATCCTGGGAACGTTCCTGGGCCTGGGCGTAACGGCGCTGATCCTGTACCAACACCCTGCCGCAGTGCTTCTGGTGGTATGCATTGCCGCGTTGCAGTTCCCCTCCGAGCTGTTCATGACTCGGCACTACGGCCTGGCGCTGGTATTCTTCACACCCCTGATTTTGATCATGACGTTCCTGGCGCACCCGATGGATCCGGGCACCCTGATTAGGGACCGCGGACTTGAAACATTGATCGGCGCCATCATCGGCATGGTTGTCGCCGTCCTCCTCCTTGGCCGTGGCAGGCTGCGGTCGAGCTGACCGGAGAGGCAACGGAGGCGGGAATGCCCTGCCGGTCCGTCTGCACCACGCGGGGTTCGTGGCCGGGCGCCTGATCTGCGTCGTGGCAGCCGTCAGTCCTGGGGCTTGTTCTTCGGCGGCGCGGTCCGCCTGAGTTCGGCGATGCGCAGCCGCAGGAACATGATGAGCAGGACCAGGGCGTACGCCGCCAGGACACCCAGCGCGACGGTGAGGATCGCGAAGACGGCGCTCATGAGGCCGAAGACGGGGAGAGGACTGACCGGTGCTGCTGGCGGGCTCGCCTGGATGGAAGAGGCTGTCGTGCAGCCCGACAGCGTTGCCGAAGCCAGCAGGGCTGCGCCGCCCAGTCCCACTGCCCGCCTCCCGTGCCCGATGCGCCCAAAGCCGGTCGAGCGTTTCACTCTTGTTCCCCCAAACAGTTCAACCCGGGCCGATTCCCGGGTTGAGGGGATCCTAGCCCAGCCATCTGTCTGTCAGAAGCGGGGCACGGAAAAGGCGCGCTCCGTTCGCTGAGCGCGCCCTTCCCGGTATGCCTGTCAGTCCTTGAAGGCGTCCTTGACCTTTTCGCCGGCCTGCTTCACGTCGCCCTTGGCCTGGTCAGCCTGGCCTTCGGCCTTCAGGCTTTCATCGCCTGTGGCGCTGCCGGCCGCTTCCTTGCCCTTGCCGCCGGCCTTCTCGGCGGCGTTCTCAATCTTGTCGCCCAATCCCATGGTGTTTCCTCCTCTGGTTGGTAGCCGTTCGCATTCGGCTATACCCATACTAAGCATGCTTAGGAATTGGAACGCAAGTCCCTGGGGTGATTTGGTCGCCGGCAGCACAATTCGCTGCTGCTTTTCATATGTCGTCCCAAGTACCCCTGCCGGTGCCCAGGATGGGTGCAGGCAGCGATAATGCCGATCATCGGGAGGGCCCCCCGGGGTGCGACACCCCGGCCGGTCCCAGCTGTGATTGGGTAACCCAGTAGGCTCAAAGGGATATGCCCAGATTCACACTCATGCGCAAAGTATCCGCCAGCAAAATCTGTGCGGCATTGACGACCGCCGCTCTGCTGGCGGTCACTGCCGTGCCGACGGCCAGCGCAGACGATGCGCCGCCCTCCGGCTACCCGTCGTGGGCCGACGTCCAGGCCGCCCGGGCCAATGCCGACGCCAAGAGTGCCGAGATCCAAAAAATCAACGATCTTCTGAACGGACTGGAGCAACAGGCTTCCGCGCTCGGGGCCGCGGCGGTCAAAGCGGGTCAGGCCTACGCCCTGGCGCGCAACGAGCTTGACGCCTCCACCGCGAAGCTGAGCGCCCTCAAGGACAAGACCGACACGGCGCATGCAATCGCAGCAAAGCTGAAGCGGCAAGCAGGAGCCCTCGCGGCCCAGGACTACATGACAGGCGGAAACGACCTGGGACCCCTGACGGTGATGAATACTTTGCAGAGCCCGGACGGGCTGCAGAAGCTGGACGTCCTGCAGATCGTTACCCAGCGGACCACCGATCTCTACGCTAGTTCGCGCGCCGCGGAGGCGGTTGCCTCGTCCCTCGATGCGCAGCAGGCAGTGGTGCAGGCTGAGAACCAGCGGCTTGCCGACGACGCCCAATCAAAACTTGTTGCCGCACAGGACGCGCAACGGGACGCGCAGCAGAAGGTGGCCGAGGAAACGGCGCATAGTGACACCCTCAATGCCCAGCTGGCCACCTTGAAGGACACCAGCGCCGCCGTCGAAGAAAACTACCGTGCCGGGGTCGAGGCCGAGGCCGCCTATGAGGCCCAGCAGGCCGCCCGCCAGCGTGCAGCAGAAGCAGCGGCGGCAGCAGCAGCCGCGGCGGCGGCCGAGGCCGCCAAGTCCGCCGCCCCGTCCCCGGTCCGCCCCCAGGAAGACGTGCTGCTGCCGAACATTCCCGGCGGGGCGGTCAATGATCCCGCCGGTGCACAGGCTTACGCTTCCAGCCAGTTAGGTGCGCACGGATGGGGCGGGGACCAGATGACCTGCCTGCTCAAGCTGTGGAATCAGGAATCGAGCTGGATGACTAACGCAACAAACCCCTCCAGCGGAGCTTACGGTGTCGCGCAGGCCCTTCCACCGGAGAAGTATTCCTCCACGGGGGCTGATTGGCTGACCAGCTACCGTACCCAGATCAACTGGGGGCTTGGATACATCGCGGCGCGGTACGGCTCCCCCTGCGGAGCCTGGGATCACGAAATGTCCAACAACTGGTACTGAGCTGAGCTTTTCCGTGCCCGCGGCCTAAGTAGCGCCCGGGCCACGGTATCGAAGGCAGGATTCTCCCGCGGCCTGGATCCATCCATGGGCGTGGCATTCGGGACGATGCGTTCTGTTGAGGAAGTCCCGCGCACCTCGCAATGGGAACGGCAAGCGAAAAGAGGCGAAACGGTGCCGAAAGTGTGCCCAGCCCCGCACTTGAAGGCCACCCGTTAACCAGCGAAAAACCCCGGAAACCCCTAAAACAAGGGGCTGTCCGGGGTTTATCCCGAGCTTCCTATCAGAATCGAACTGATGACCTTTTCATTACGAGTGAAACGCTCTACCGACTGAGCTAAGGAAGCACCGCGTGAAATTTCCCGGCGGAGCCGGTCCCTTCATGCAAGAGTCAACTGTAATAGAGTCTCCTCGCCCCGGTCAAAATGGGGCCTGCCCAAGGCGTTGGAGTGGTCAGCAGACCGTGTTGTCGGCCGGAAGCTTGCCGCCGACCAGGTAGTTGTCCACCGCGTCATCCAGGCAGCTGTTGGCGCGGCCGTAAGCGGTATGCCCTTCGCCGCGCCAGGTCAGCAGCGAAGCATTCCCCAACTGCTTGCGCAGCGACGCCGCCCAGTCGACAGGGGTGGCTGGATCACCCGTAGTACCGACGACCACGATGGGGGAACCTCCGCTGTATTCCACAGGAGCGGGCGTACGCACGTTCTTGTAGGGCCAGTCAGCGCAGGTGGTCCCGCCGTAGGCGAAGTAGTAGCCGAGGGTGGGGGAGTCCTGTTCCAACCGCTTTTCTTCGGCACGCATGCCTGCGGTGTCGGAGACCATGGGGTAGTCGAGGCAGTTGATCGCGTTGAACGCGAACGTCGAATTGGACGTGTACTTTCCGTCGGGCCCGCGGTCTGCCCCAAGATCGGCAAGCCTGAGCATGAGGCTGACGTCTCCGGACATCGCAGCCTCAAGTGCCTGGGTAAGGGCGGGCCAGCTCTGGTCGTTGTAAAGCGGGGTGATGAGCCCGCTGACGAACATGGTGGCATTTACCAGGCGCCCGTCTTTCGCGGTGCGGGGTGTCTGCTCGACGGCGGCGATGAGGTCCCGGATCTGCTGTACTCCGGAATCCACGTCCCCGCTCAGGGGACATTTGCCCTGCTTCTGGCAGTTGGCCACGTAGCTGTGGAGCGCTTTCTCGAACGCGCGGGCCTGCCCGCTGGTCAGGTCCTCATTGCTGATGGATGGGTCGAGGGCTCCGTCGAGGACCATCCGGCCCACGTTGTCCGGGAAGAGCGAAGCGTAGGTGGAACCCAGGAACGTGCCATAGGAGTAGCCCAGGTAGTTCAGCTTGGCGTCGTTTACCACGGCGCGGAGAACATCCAGGTCCTTGGCTGCGCTCACGGTGTCGATGTGCCCCAGAACGGGGCCCGTTTGTGCAGCGCACTGGGCGGCAATTGCCTTGTTGTCAGCCAGGGCCGCCGCCAGTCCGGAATCGGTCTGGAGGGCATAGATCTTCGCCCGGGCTGCGTCACGTTCCGCGTCTGTCATGCATGTGACAGGAGCGGACCGTTTCACGCCGCGCGGATCGAATCCCACAAGGTCGTAGGCGTTGCGGATGGCAGCGGAAAAATGGGTTGACGCCGCGTCCTTGACAAAGTCGTACCCGGATGCGCCCGGACCGCCGGGATTAACCAGGAGGCTGCCGGTCTTCTTGCCCGTGCTGGGTGCCCGCAGCGCGGCAAGCTGGATGGTGTCACCGCCGGGGTTGGCGTAGTCCATGGGGACGGTCACCTTGGCGCACTGGAATTCCCCCTCACAGGGCTGCCACACGACCTCCTGCGAGTAGAACTTTTCCAGTCCGGCAGGCGCGGACGCGACGATGGAGGGATCGGCCTTGGCGGTGGCCGCCTGCGGCGGGTTCTTGTCGCCGCTGTTGAGCAGGCTGCATGAGGCCAGGACCATAGCCAGGACCATGGCACCGAGGGCGCGGACTGTGACTGCAAGGGACCTGGGTGGCACGGGCAGGGGGCGGGCAGTCATCGGGTCTCCTTGGAAGGCTGGATCAGGCTGGCCGCCATGGACTCAATGGTCAGCAGCGGGGCTACGTTGGTGGTGGTGATACGTTCACGGGCCTTGTTGATGGCGTCCATGCGGGCCAGCGTTGTCTCGGCAGTGCTGCGGGCGGCGAATTCCTCCAGCTCGCTCCTCAGTTCAAGGTTGACCAATTCCACCGCGTTCCCGAGCTGGATGATCAGTACGTCCCGGTAGAAGGACAGCAGGTCCGTGAGCGTGCGGTCCAACGAGTCCGTGATGGACCTCTTGGCCCGCCGCTTCTGGTCGTCCTCGAGCTGCTTCACCTGGCTGCGCATGGCCGGCGGCAGCGTCCCGGACTCGGGTGCCCCAAGGGTGGCCAACAGCGCGGCCTTCTCTGCGGCGTCCCGTTCCTCATTGGAGCTGTTGGCCTCCGCGGTGGCGATCTTGACCAGCTTGTCCGCCATCATGACCGCAGCCGTGACACCGCGCAGCCCGAGCGGAAAGCGGACTGTCTCCAGCCGCCGTTCCCGTGCTGCGGGATCCCGTGCCAGCCGGCGGGCGATGCCCACGTGGCTTTGCGCTGCCCGGGCAGCCTGTTCGGCGAGGGCCGGGTCAACGCCGTCGCGCCGGACCAGCAGGGCTGCAACATCAGCCGCAGGCGGCAGCCGCAGGGCGACGCTGCGGCAGCGGGACCGGATGGTGACCAGGACATCGGCCGGGGAGGGCGCACACAGCATCCACACCGTCCGGGGCGTGGGTTCCTCGATGGCCTTGAGCAGTACATTGGTGGTGCGTTCGGCCATGCGGTCCGCGTCCTCCACCACGATGATCCGCCAGCGCCCCGACGACGGCCGGTTTCCGGCTGCAGCCACCAGTTCCCTGGCCTCGTCGATGGTGATGGTGACTTTTTCGGTACGCACGAAAGTCACGTCGGAGTGGGTTTCGCCCAGGATCGTGTGGCAGGCGTGGCACTGTCCGCACCCGCGCAGGCTCACATCCTCCTGGTCGCAGTTCAGCGCCGCTGCGAAGGCTTTGGCGGCGTTCGAGCGCCCGGAGCCGGGCGGCCCGGTAAACAGCCAGGCATGGGTGAGGCTGTCGCTGCCGGCGGCCTGGCGCAGCTGCTCGACGACGGCCGGCTGGCCCTGAAGGTCATCCCAGACGGTCATGGCCTGCTGCCCTTTACACCGGCTTCCGGGACTGCCGGTGCAGTTTCCTTCCCTTCTGCCGGGACAGGAGTACCGAGCAGGACATCAACCCGGGCGAGGATTCGCCCCGCCAGTTCATCGACCGGCAACTGGGCAGGGAGAACCAGGTATGCGGCTGGGCGGTCCGCTGCGAGGCTGAGGAAAGCGTCGCGGATGCGGATGTGGAACTCGTCCGCCTCCGACTCGAGGCGGTCTTCGGCCGACTGGCCGGCGGTGCGGCGCCGCCGCCCCAGCTGCGGATCAACGTCGAGGAGGACAGTAAGGTGTGGCTGGAGGCCCGAGGTGGCCCACTCATTGAGCGACTGCACTGCGTCCTGGCCGAGGCCGCGGCCCGCGCCCTGATACGCCACGGACGAGTCGATGTACCGGTCTGTCAGGACGATGTCGCCGCGGGCAAGTGCCGGGCGGATGACCTGGGTGGCGTGGGCCGCGCGGGAAGCGGCAAAGATGAGGGCTTCGGTGTGGGCATCGATCTCGCCGTTGCCGTGGTCCAGCACCAGCGAGCGCAGTTTTTCGCCAACAGGGGTTCCGCCGGGCTCCCGGGTGCGGAGCACGGTGTAGCCACGGGACTCCAGTGATCCCGCGAGCCGGGCCGCCTGGGTGGACTTGCCGGCGCCATCGCCACCTTCGAATGCGATGAATACCCCGGCCTTCTGTTTGTTCACTTCTCAAGCCTACCGAGGCATAGCGACATTTTTGGCCTTGGTACATACCCTGTGCAGGACGGGTGGATGTACCGGCGTCCACAAAGCGACACTGCTTTCCGGCCTAATCGGCAGGAACAGTAATCTTTTGAGCATGAGTCTTTCCGAGCACCAGGCCGCGTCCCTTTCACCCGAAACTGTGGTGGTGGCGGCTGGGCGTCCGCCGCGGGAAAGGGACCAGCCGGTCAATCCGCCCATTACCCTTTCCTCCACCTACTTCGGGACGGGTCCGCTCGGCGACGGCGACCGGGGTTACGGCCGCTACTCCAACCCCACCTGGGATCCCTTCGAAGAGGCGCTGGGCCAGCTGGAAGGTTCCGCGCTGCCCGGCCTGCTTTACGCCTCTGGTCTGGCGGCGGTCAGTTCGGCGCTGTCCCTGGTTCCTGCCGGCGGCGTGCTGGTCATGCCCAACCACAGCTACTCCGGTTCCCTGGTGATGGCCTCGGAACTCGCCCAAAAGGGCTTCATCGAGCTCCGGACCGTTGACATTGCCGATACCGACGCCGTCAAGGAAGCACTCGCTCCGGGCGGCCCGTCGGGCAAAGCCGCGTCCATGCTCTGGCTGGAGAGCCCCACCAACCCCATGCTGGGCATTGCAGACATGACGGCCGTGGCAGCGGCCGCACACGCGGCAGGCGCGGTTGTTGTCACAGACAACACCTTCTCCACACCCTTGGTGCAGCAACCCCTGTTGCTCGGATCCGACGTCGTCCTCCATTCGGTGACCAAGTATCTGGCCGGCCACTCCGACGTCGTCCTCGGTGCGCTGGTCACCTCCAACCCGGAGATCCGGGCCGCCCTGCTCCACCACCGCATCATCCATGGCGCCATCGCCGGTCCCTTCGAAGCGTGGCTGGCGCTGCGCGGGCTGCGGACCCTCGCGCTGCGGGTGGAACGGTCCCAGGAGTCATCCATGGTCCTGGCCGAACGCCTTGCCACGCACCCCGCCATCGAATCCATCCGGTTCCCGGGCCTCAGCACCGATCCCGGGCACATCCGCGCCAAGGAGCAGATGAAGGGGTTCGGCTCCATAATCTGCATCCAGGTGGCACCTGCGGCAGGCCTGAGCGGGGCCGACGCCGCCGACAAACTGGTGCAGGCGCTTGGCCTCTGGCTGCCCGCCACGTCCCTCGGCGGCGTCGAGTCCCTGATTGAACGCCGGCGCCGGCACTCGGCCGAACCCGCCAGCGTGCCGGAGAACCTGGTGCGCCTGAGCGTTGGCGTGGAAAACGTTGAGGACCTTTGGGCCGACCTGAAGCAGGCGCTGGACACGCTGGACGGCTAGGCTGGGCTTGTGGACGGTCGAATAATCATTGCGTACGTAGAACAGGCAGTGTTCTTCATCCTCGGCCTCGTGGCCCTGGGGCTTGAGCTGTGGGCGTTTGTGGACTGTGCCCGGCACAAACCGAACGCCTTCGAAGCGACCGGCAAGCGGACCAAGACGTTCTGGCTCGCCCTCACCGGCGCTTCGGCATTGGTTGGCGTCATTTCGCTGTTCGGGGCCGGCGGCGGCCTCTTCAGCACCCTCGGCCTGTTCGGACTGGCGGCAGTGGTTGCCGCCTCCGTCTACCTTGCCGATGTCCGGCCGGCCGTAAAGGACGCAGGCCGCGGCGGCAGCCGCAACATGGGTCCCTACGGCCCCTGGTGATCCCCACCGGCTCCCTCCGCTAAGCAAGCTCGCGCAGGGATCCCTGCCGGCGTGGGCACAGGAACGCCTAATCCAGGGGCGCCACAGACTCCCAATCCACCGTCAGCTCACCCAGCCGCCAACGGGCCGGACCGTCCTGGACAGGCCACCCGGCATCGCGCAGGCTCCGGCACATGCCCACCCAGCGCTGTCTGTTGCCAAAGGATGCAAGCGGCGCACTCTCAAGCCACGCACGGTCCATTGCCTGCAGGAAGGCATGAATCCGTTCACCGGGGACGTTTCGGTGGATCAGTGCCTTGGGAAGCCGTTCGGCCACGACTGAAGGCAGGTCGAAGCTTCCGAACCGGACCGCTATGCCCAGGGACAACGGCCGGTCCTGGTCGAGTGCAACCCAGGTCACGCGCCGTCCGATCTCGTCGCACGTACCGTCGACGAACAGCCCATCAGGGGCCAGCCGGTCCTGCACCAGCCGCCAGATACCGGGAACATCGTTCTCCTCATACTGACGGAGGACATTGAATGCCCGGACCAGTACAGGGCGCCCCGGGACGGGCAGTTCAAAGCCGCCCACGTGGAAGGTCAGCCCGGGCCGCTGCAGCGGAAGTGCCGCACGGACCCGGTCCGGCTCAATTTCGATTCCGCAGACCTTGACGTCCGGGCGGATCACGGCGAGCCTTTCATGAAGTTCGACGGCGGTGGCCGGCGTTGCGCCGTAGCCCAGGTCCACGACCAGAGGGTCTGATGCGCGCCGCAGCCGCCAGGCCTGGGGCCCGGTCAGCCAGCGGTCCACCCGGCGCATGCGGTTGGGATTGGTGGTGCCGCGGGTTACGTTGCCCACCGGGCGCCCGTGCCTGGCATCGGATGTCCTGCCGGAAAGTTGCGGGGCGTTGACCCGTTCAGCCTTTTGAACCACCGCCCCACCCTATCGCCAGGGCGGGGGAGGGGCCGCAATCGCAGGGGTCCCGGATCGCCCGGCCTTGTAACGCTGGGCGGCCCGCAACGCTGCTCGGCTAGGATGAAAATCATGACTTACAAGCTGATTCTGCTGCGCCACGGCCACAGCGAATGGAACGCAAAGAACCTGTTCACCGGGTGGGTGGACGTCGACCTGAACGACCAGGGGCGCGCGGAAGCAGCGCGTGGCGGTGAACTGCTGGTGGAAAACAACATCCTGCCGGACATTCTCTACACCTCCCTGCTGAAGCGGGCCATCAACACCGCCAACATTGCCCTGGACAAAGCCGACCGCGGCTGGATCCCGGTCAAGCGTGACTGGCGCCTTAACGAACGCCACTACGGGGCCCTGCAGGGCAAGGACAAGGCGCAGACCCTGGCCGAGTTCGGTGAAGAGCAGTTCATGGAATGGCGCCGCTCCTATGACACCCCGCCGCCGCCCCTGTCCGATGACTCCGAGTTCTCGCAGGCCCATGACCCCCGTTATGCGGACCTGGGGGACGCCCTCCCGCGCACCGAGTGCCTGAAGGATGTCCTGGTGCGCCTCCTCCCGTACTGGGAATCGGACATCAAGGAAGACCTCAAGGCCGGCAAGACCGTCCTGGTCACGGCCCACGGCAACTCGCTCCGTGCGCTGGTGAAGCACCTTGACGGCATCAGTGACGAGGCGATCGCCGGCCTCAACATCCCCACCGGCATCCCGCTGGTCTACGAACTGGATGAGGACTTCCAGCCGGTCAAGCCCGGCGGCACCTACCTCGATCCCGAGGCCGCCGAGCAGGCCATTCTTGCGGTGGCCAACCAGGGCAAGAAGTAAGGCTTAAACGCGTACGACCGCGGGCTGGTCACCTTGGTGACCAGCCCGCCGTCGGTTTTTACCCGAAGTGGGATCAGCTGTGCTCAGTGGCGTTCGGCTGCCACGCACCGGTGACCAGATAGGTCACCTTCTGGGCAACGGAAACGCCATGGTCCGCGAACCGCTCGAAGTAGCGGCTTGCGAGGGCCACGTCCACGGTGGTGGCGGGGGACTCGGACCATTCGGGAGCAGCGATGGCCTTGAAGACGCTCAGGTGCAGATCGTTGATGGCCGTATTGGCCTTCAGGATGTCCCGGGCCACCTCCAGGTCGCGGCTCTCCAGCAGGACCGTCAGCTTGTCGGCGATCTCCTGGTCCAGTTCGGCCATCTTGTTGAAGGTCTCCGTCATGGACGCCGGAATCACGGTGGAGGGGTAGCGGAGGCGGGCGAGCTGGGCGATGTGGCGAGCCAGGTCGCCCATCCGCTCCAGGGACGCGCTCATCCGGAGGGAACCCACGATCATGCGCAGGTCGCTGGCGACGGGACCCTGCAGCGCCAGGATGTCGATGGCCCGCTCATCAAGGCTGTTCTGCAGGAAGTCAATGCGCGCATCGGCTGCGATGACATCCTGGGCGAGGTCCACGTCCGCCACCTGGAATGAGGTGGTGGCCTTGTCCATCGCTTCGCTGACGAGCCGGGAAATCTCCACCAGCTGGTCACCGACCTGGGTGAGTTCTTCCTGAAAAACCTTACGCACGTAGGCGTCCTTTCCTTGGAACTCCCGCCGGCCGCTCCAGGGCAGCAGGAATCGTGTCGCCGATGGGCGCTCTAACCACACACTTTGTCATCGCCCGGTAAACGATTATGCCCACACAGATGAACGTTAGTTGAACCGTTTGCCCGAAGCACCCCCAGGCGGCGGGGCGCGGCAGCCATGAGCATAAAGTGGAGCTGTGGATCCTATGCTCATTGGTCTGGTTGCCGGCCTTATCGGCCTGGCGCTTGGCACCTTCGGCGTGCTTGCCTACAGGGTCAGCGAGAAGCAGCGCGAGTTGCTGGACGTCGACGCGGGAGAACCCGCCCTGCCGGCGGGCGCTGCGGAGGTGCTGGCCGTCGTCGGGCGCGCCTTTGTGGTGCTGGACGACGTCGACGGCGTGGTCCGTGCCAGCCCCGCAGCGTATGCGTACGGCCTGGTCCGCGGGCACACCGTGGTGCACAAGGAACTCCTGGACATGACGGCCGGTGTCCGGCGCGACGGCGTCATCCTGGAAAAGCAGCTGGAGCTTCCCCGGGGTCCGCTTGGGCAGGGGACAATCATCGTCCAGGTCCGGGCGGCCATGCTGGGTGAGGAATACATCCTCCTCCTGGCCGATGACCGGACCGAGATTACGCGGACCGAAGAGATCCGCAACGACTTCGTCGCCAACGTATCGCACGAATTGAAGACTCCGGTGGGTGCCATCTCCCTGCTGGCCGAGGCGCTTGAATCCTCGGCGGACGACGCGGAAGCCGTACGCCGCTTCGCCAAGCGCATGCATAAGGAGTCGGCCAGGCTCGCCGCCCTGGTCCAGGACATCATCGAACTTTCCCGCCTGCAGGGTGCCAGCGTCACCCAGCAAGGCGGTCCCGTGGACATTAATGCCGTCATCGCGGAGGCCGTGGACCGGTCCCAGCTTCCCGCGGAGAGCAAGAACATCAGCATCGTGGTGGGTGGGCGCACCGACGGCAAGGTGTTCGGCGACCAGGACCTGCTGGTGACCGCGCTGCGGAACCTGATCGACAACGCGATCCGCTATTCACCGCCCAACACCCGGGTGGGAATCGGGGTACGGTCCCGGGAAGGCCTGGTCTCCATCTCTGTGACGGACCAGGGGGAGGGGCTTAGCCCCGAGGACCGGGAGCGCGTCTTCGAACGTTTCTACCGGGTGGATGCCGCCCGGTCGCGCCACACCGGCGGCACCGGACTGGGGCTGAGCATCGTCAAGCATGTGGCCTCCAACCACGGCGGCGAGGTGACGCTGTGGTCCCAGCCCGGGCAGGGGTCCACCTTCACCCTCCGGCTGCCCGAGATGGAAGGGCAGGACAACGACGCCGGCACCCAGGCTTCGGAAGCGGCGGCGCTGGTGGCCGCGCGGGAGACACCCGACCCGCCAACTCTTACCCAGGTACCCCGCGCCGCCGGCGCAACAGAACCGGGCGCTACAGAACAAGGAGCTAACGCTTGAGCAGGATCTTGATTGTGGAGGACGAGGAATCGTTCAGCGACCCCTTGTCGTATTTGCTGGGCAAGGAAGGGTTCGAGGTTGAGGTTGTGGATAACGGCCTTGACGCCATCACCGAGTTCGACCGCAACGGTGCCGACCTGGTGTTGCTCGACCTGCAGCTCCCCGGCCTGTCCGGCACGGAGGTATGCCGCCAGCTGCGCCAGCGATCGAGCGTTCCCGTGATCATGCTGACCGCCAAGGACTCCGAGATCGACAAAGTCGTGGGCCTGGAGCTCGGCGCCGATGACTACGTGACCAAGCCGTACTCCTCCCGTGAGCTGGTGGCGAGGGTCCGGGCCGTGCTGCGGCGCCAGGGCGAGCCGGAGGAGCTGGTCTCTTCAACGGTCCAGGCGGGCCCGGTCCGCATGGACATTGAGCGCCACGTGGTGAGTGTGGACGGCGAGCAGGTCCTGCTTCCTTTGAAGGAGTTTGAGCTCCTGGAGATGCTGCTCCGGAACTCGGGCCGCGTACTCACCCGCGGCCAGCTGATCGACCGGGTGTGGGGTTCCGATTACGTGGGCGACACCAAGACCCTGGACGTCCACGTAAAGCGCCTGCGGGGCAAGATTGAACCGGATCCATCCGCTCCCCGCTACCTGGTTACCGTCCGCGGCCTGGGGTACAAGTTCGAGCCGTAAACCGGCAGCGGAGAGCGGACACAGCAAAAAGGGAGGAGCCGCCGGCTCCTCCCTTTTTGCTGTGTCCCTACGGACCGTGCTGGCTTTAGCGGCCTGTTGCGGTAGCCGAGGCCGTTGCGCTGGCGCTCGAGGTTGCGCCTGCGCTTGCAGAAGCGGACGACGACGGTGTGGCCGTTGCCGAGGCGCTGGGGGTAGGCACGTAGTCCTTGTATTCCTTCAAGGTGGCGTCCAGGACGGGAACCTTGACCGTGTTGCTGACGTTTGTACCGTTCTCGCTGATCTTGACGTCCACCATGGAGCCTGGCTTGCCGCCGGTGGTGCTCAGAATGGCGGCGTCGGACTTGTCATTGAGCAGCGTGTAGGAGTTGGCTTTCACCGGGACCTGGGTCTGCGAGCCCTTTGCGCCATTGACCGTAAGCGTGACGTCCTTCGAGGAGGAGTTGTAAACGGCACCGATCAGGCGGCCTGGCTCGTCTTCGCCGTTGGAGACGATGAGGATGTTCCGCAACTGCAGGGGACCGAGGTCCGTCCGGATGCCGTCCGAGGCGGAGTACTGGTGGCTGGTCTGCTGGGGCGTGATGTAACCGCAGCCCGCTGTCAGCAGGCTGGCGCCAAGGGCAGCCGCCGTCAGTGCCAGTTTGCCGCGCTGGGCCCGGTTCATCGCAGTGGAACGCACGTCACGTACTCCTCAAGAAATTTGAAGTCTTTTTCAGCCATAGCCTATCCGTAAAGAGCGCCAAACGAGGATTCGGTGCCGTCACAACCCCCGTGGGAACGCTCACCCGATGCACTAATCCGTGCATCCGTCAAGGGGGTGGAGGGGGTGGATTGGGCCATTTTTCCGCGTATTTTCGCGGTTGAGGGGCCGTTCTCCGGCCGGTCATATGCCTGAATCGTGATAAACTGGTCTGCGGGAAAGGGGAAATGTCCACATGGTATTTGAGGTCGGCGAGACAGTAGTTTACCCTCACCACGGTGCTGCGAAGATTGAAGAAATCAAGATGCGCACCATCAAGGGCGAAGAGAAAATGTATCTCAAGCTCAAGGTGGCCCAGGGTGATCTGACCATTGAAGTTCCAGCAGAGAACGTTGACCTTGTTGGGGTCCGGGACGTAGTGGGCAAGGAAGGCCTGGAGCACGTGTTTGATGTGCTTCGTGCCGAGTTCACCGAGGAACCCACCAACTGGTCGCGCAGGTACAAGGCAAACCTGGAGAAGCTTGCTTCCGGTGACGTCATCAAGGTTGCAGAGGTTGTTCGCGACCTGTGGCGCCGGGATCACGATCGGGGCCTTTCCGCAGGCGAGAAGCGTATGCTGGCCAAGGCCCGCCAGATTCTGATTTCAGAACTGGCACTGGCTGAGAAGACCGACGAGGAGAAGGCTGCAAGCGTTCTCGACGAGGTCCTGGCTTCCTAAGAATTGAGCCCCGGCGGCACGCAAGTGCTGCCGGGGCTTCTTTTTGCCCGGATTCGCTGCCTGCAACCGTGCAGTGTCGCGGGCACTCAACCTGGGCGCCGGCGTCGTAGGCTTGTCCGCATGAGTGATACACCTCCACGCCTGGCCGCGGCCGTTATCCTCGTGGCTGCCGGTTCAGGGCAACGCCTTGGCTATGGCATGCCCAAGGCCGCTGTGCCGCTCGGGGGCGAGCCGATCCTGATGCATGCCCTGCGGGGAATTGTCGCGTCAGGCATCGCCAGCCAGGTGTGCGTGGCGCTGCCCGCCGGTGACCAGGGACTGCGTCGCTTATGTGATGACTTCCGCGAGGAACTTGCCGACGGCGGTCCCCTCCTGACCCTTGTCGACGGCGGATCCACCCGGGCCGATTCAGTCCGTGCAGGCATTGCCGGGCTCATGGAGGGCATCGAAGCCGTGCTGGTCCACGACGCCGCGCGCGCGTTGACCCCCGAATCCGTCTTCCACCGGGTATCTGACGCACTGGCGGCCGGCGCCGATGCCGTCATCCCCGTGCTTCCCGTGGTGGACACCATCAAGACGGTGTCCACCACGGCGGGGGACAGCACCGCAGTTGCGCCCGAAGTTGTCACCGGCACTGCCCGCCGTGAAGAACTGCGCGCGGTGCAGACGCCGCAAGGGTTCACAATCAACACTCTTCTGCAGGCGCACCAGGCCGCGCAGGCCATGGACCAGGAGCAGGCGGCCGCCGTCACGGATGACGCCATGCTCGTCGAAGTGCTTGGCACGCCGGTCTATGCGGTCCGGGGATCAACGCAATCTTTGAAGATCACCACGCCCCTGGACCTGATCTTCGCCGAAGGGCTCCTGGAAGGCCCCCTCGGCGCCAGGTGGGTGGAGGGGTGAGCCCGGAGGTGACCCTTCCGCGCACGGGAGTGGGAATCGATGTCCATGCCTTGGCCCCGGAGGATGCTCCGCGCCCGCTCTGGCTCGGCGGCCTCCTGTGGCCCGGAGAACGGGGCCTGGCCGGCCATTCGGACGGCGACGCCGTGGCGCACGCTGCGGCAGATGCCCTGTTTTCGGCAGCCGGCATTGGTGACCTCGGCACCCACTTTGGTACCGACCGCCCGGAATTCGCCGGCGCTTCCGGCACCACCCTCCTCGCCGAAGCGGCAAGGATCGTCCGGGCGGCCGGTTTCGAGATCGGCAACGTAGCGGTCCAGTTCGTGGCCAATCGCCCCAAGTTCGGTCCACGGCGGGAAGAATCGCAGGAGGTTCTTTCGGACGCTGCAGGCGCACCGGTAAGCGTCACCGCCACTACCAGCGACGGCCTGGGATTCACCGGACGCGGTGAGGGCATTTCAGCGGTGGCCACCGCCCTGGTGTACCCGCGCCAGTCCTAAGGCATCGGTTAGTCTGGAGCGGTGACCCTGCGCTTCTATGACACCGCCTCCGCCGAAGTCCGGAACTTCATTCCCATCGACGAGGGCAAGGTCAGCCTGTATTACTGCGGGGCCACCGTGCAGGGCATGCCGCACGTGGGACACATCCGTTCCGCAATCGCCTTCGACCAGCTCACCCGCTGGCTGCAATTCCGGGGCCTGCGCGTCACTGTAGTCCGGAACGTGACGGACATTGACGACAAGATCCTGGCCAAGTCCGAGGCCTCCTTCGCGCCGGACTTCACCGCGGAATCCGGCGAGGTGCCCCGCGAAGAGTGGTGGGCGCTGGCGTACCGCTACGAGCGCGAGTTCCTCAAGGCCTACGACACCCTGGGTGTTTCCCGCCCCACCTACGAACCCAGGGCGACCGGCCACATCCCGGAGATGCACGCCCTGATCCAGCAGCTCATCGACCGCGGCCACGCCTACCCGGCACTGGACGGTTCAGGTGACGTCTATTTCGATGTCCGCTCCTGGGACAAGTACGGTGCCCTCACCCGGCAGAACATCGACGACATGCAGGCGGCGCCCGACGCCGATCCCCGCGGCAAGAAGGACCCCCGCGACTTCGCGCTGTGGAAAGGTTCCAAGGAAGGTGAACCTGCCACCGCCAGCTGGACCTCCCCGTGGGGTGCCGGCCGCCCTGGCTGGCACCTGGAGTGCTCCGCCATGGTCACCAAATACCTCGGTACCGCTTTCGACATCCACGGTGGCGGCCTGGACCTGCGCTTCCCGCACCACGAAAACGAGATGGCCCAGTCCCAGGCGGCAGGCCACCCCTTCGCCAACTTCTGGATGCACAACGGCATGGTGACCTACCAGGGCGAGAAAATGTCCAAGTCCATCGGCAACACCATCAGCCCGGCGGAAATGCTGGAACTGGCGGCGCCCCGAGTAGTCCGCTACTACCTGGGCCAGGCCCACTACCGCTCCGTGCTGGACTACCGGCCCACCTCCCTGCAGGAGGCGGCGGCCGCCGTCGAACGCATTGACGGCTTCCTGGCCAAGGCCGCGGCCCGTTTTGGCGGCGACGGCGGACCGTCGGCCGGCAACAACGGCTCCTCGTCCCCGGGCATCGAAGCGTTCTGCGAAGCCATGGACGACGACCTCAACGTCCCGCGCGCCCTGGCAGCCCTGCACGAGACTGTCCGGGCAGGCAACACAGCCCTCGCTGAGGGCGATGACGACGCCGCACGGGATGCCATGCACGCCGTGGTCCTCATGACGGACGTGTTGGGATTGAACGCCGTCGCAGGCTCCGACGCGGTGAGCACCCGGGAGGCCGAAGCGCTGGGCGTACTCGTGGAGGCACAGCTTGCAGAGAGGGCAGCCGCCCGCGCTGACAAGGACTGGGCAAGGTCCGATGCCATCCGGGACACGCTCAATCAGGCCGGCGTGGTGGTGGAGGACGGGCCCGACGGGGCCACCTGGAGCCTCAAACGGGACTGAGCCCGGCCTGAACGGGCGGCTGCCCCCGATTTTTTTCGGGTCAGTAGACTGGTACGCAGACTCAGTCAGCACAATCAAGGGTGGAACATCATGGCCAACAATGGTCGCCGATCGGTTAAAGCGAAGAAGGGCCCGACCGTCGGAACCGGTGGCCATGGCCGCAAGGCCCTCGAAGGCAAGGGGCCCACGCCCAAGGCGGAGGACCGCGTCTACCACAAGGCGCACAAGGCCAGGCAGCTTGCTGAACGCTCTGCCGCCAAGCGCGGCACCGGTGCCCGCAGTGCCGGCGCCGCAAAGTCCGGCCCCAAGGGCCGTGCCACCGAGGAAGTGGTCACCGGACGCAACTCGGTAGTGGAAGCGCTCCGCGCCGGCATCCCCGCCAAGGCCCTGCACGTGGCCATCCGGATCGAGATGGATGACCGCGTCAAGGAATCCCTCAAGCTTGCCGCAGAGCGCGGCATCCCGCTGCTGGAAACGGGCAAGCCGGAGCTGGACCGGATGACGGATGACGCTGTGCACCAGGGCTTGGTGCTGCAGATTCCGCCCTACGAGTACCAGGACGCCTACGAACTTGCCGAGGAAACCGTAGAGAAGTGGAAGAAGGGCCACATCGCCAACGCCCCGCTCTTCGTCGCCCTGGACGGCATCACCGACCCCCGCAACCTCGGCGCCATCATCCGCTCAGTCTCCGCCTTCAGCGGCCACGGCGTCATCGTGCCCGAACGCCGCTCCGTGGGCGTCACCGCGGCGGCCTGGAAGACCAGCGCCGGTGCGGCGGTCCGCGTGCCCGTGGCCCGCGCCTCCAACCTGAACAACGCCCTGAAGCAGTTCAAGAACATGGGCATCTTCGTGCTGGGTCTCGACGGCGACGGTGACGTTTCGCTGCCTGACCTCACCCTGGCCACCGAACCGGTATGCATCGTGGTGGGCTCCGAAGGCAAGGGCCTGAGCCGCCTGGTCCGGGAAAACTGCGACCAGATCGTTTCCATTCCCATCGATTCCGCCATGGAGTCGCTGAATGCCTCCATGGCCGTTGGCATCTCGCTGTATGAGGTCTCCCGCCAGAGGGCGACGCGCTAACCAACTCCCTGCCCGCGTCTTCCGGTGGGTAGGTTTGCCGTGCCCCGGTGTAGACGGGCAGGTCAAGTGCCGCAGGCCGCTACTATTTAGGTGATGGTCATGCCGCTCTTCGACACCGCTTCCACCATGGACGCCTCATCGGCTGTTCCCCTCGGTGTCAGTGCCCCGCGCGTTGATTCCGGCGGGACCCGGCACCACGCGGGCGGCCGGGCCAACGTTGCCGTCCTCGCTCCCGCCGTATCCAGCCTGGACATCGTTTACTGCCCTCCCGGCGGTGAGTGGCGGGCGCAGACCCTGGCCAACATCACAAAGGGTGTGCACCACGGGATCGTGGAGGACCTGCCCTACGGATCCCGTTACGGCTTCCGCCCGTCGTCGGACAACCAGCCGTTGCCGCCTCGCATCCAGGCGGGCAACGGCAGCGGCTCCGGCGTCCAGCCTCTTTTGCTGGACCCCTATGGCAGGGGAGTGGACCAGCGCGGCGGTGTCCTCACCAGCGTGCGGACGGCCAACGACTTCGATTGGGAAACGGATGAGCTGCTGCGCCTGCCCTGGCGCAACACCATCGTTTACGAAGCCCATGTCCGCGGCCAAAGCATGCTCCACCCCGACGTACCGGAGGAGCTGAGGGGCACCTACGCGGGTCTGGCCCATCCCGCAGTTGTGGAGCACCTCACCAGCCTGGGCATTACTTCCGTCCAGCTGCTGCCCGTCCACTTCCACATCGACGAGCCGCACCTGCAGGACCTGGGGCTCAACAACTACTGGGGCTACAACACCGCAGCCTTCTTTGCCCCGCACCCCGGGTACGCCACGCGCGCTGCCCGGGAAGCCGGCGCGCAGGCCGTGCAGGATGAGTTCAAGGCCATGGTGAAGGCCCTGCACACGGCCGGGCTGGAGGTCATCCTCGACGTGGTCTACAACCACACGGCCGAGGGTGGAGCGGACGGGCCAGTCCTGAACTTCAAGGGCCTGGGTAAGGACACGTTCTACCGGGTGGACAGCCACGGCAAGTTCATCGACACCACAGGCTGCGGCAATTCCCTTAACTTCGCCGACCATCGCGTGGTCCAGTTGGTCACAGATTCGCTGCGGTACTGGGTGGACGAGTTCCATATAGACGGATTCCGGTTCGACCTGGCCGTTACGCTCTGCCGGAACGCAGCGAACCAATTCGACCCCAAGCACCCTTTCCTCACGGCCGTCGCCGCGGACCCCGTGCTCTCCGAGGTCAAGCTGATCGCCGAGCCTTGGGACATCGGTTATGACGGTTGGCAGACCGGCCGTTTCCCGCCCGGGTGGGTGGACTGGAACGACCACTTCCGCGATGCGGTACGCACCTTCTGGCTGGCAGACAGGGCGGCGATCGAGTCGGGCGGACACGGGGGCACCATGGCCAAACTCGCAGACGCCCTGTCCGGCTCCGCAGGCCTCTTCCAGGCCTCCGGCCGATCACGCCTCGCGTCGGTCAACTTTGTCACCGCCCACGATGGCTTCACCATGAATGACCTCGTCTCCTTCGACCGGAAGCACAACGAGGACAACGGGGAAGAGAACAGGGACGGGCACGGTGACAACCGCAGCTACAACCACGGCGTGGAGGGGCCCACCGAGAACGGACTGATCCTGGCGAAGCGTGCGCAGTCCCGCCGCAACCTCATGGCGTCGCTGATGGTCTCGCTCGGAGTCCCCATGATTACGGCCGGCGACGAGCTGGCCAGGACGCAGCAGGGAAACAACAATGCCTACTGCCAGGACAACGCCATGACGTGGCTGGACTGGACGCTGACTCCCGAAGCGCACGAAATGCTGCGCAGCACCAAGCGTTACATCAGGCTGCGCAAGGAGTTCCTGGCCGCCCAGCCCCACGACTTCCCCGTCCGTGATGAGCAGTCCTACCTCTACTGGTTCGACCAGTACGGCCAGCCCATGTCCGCGGAGCGCTGGAACGATCCCCAGCACCGCGTCATGCAGCTCCTGCTCGGCGACGACGGCGGTGACCTTGCCGGCCTGGTGGTGGTGAACGGCGGCGCCTCGGACGTGCAGTTCACGCTTCCGGATGCCGGCAGGCAGACTCCCAGCCTGTTCGAGCTTCGGCTCACCACGTCCCCGCATCACAAACAGCGGCAGGGCATCCAGGTGGCCTCGGGTGAAACGGACCTTGCCGAGGCCAACTCCATCAGTATCTACCGGACGTAAATGCGCAACCGTTCCATCCTGCCCTTGCTCCTCACCACCCTGGTGGTACTGGCCATGGTGGCGTTCGGCGGCGCCGGGTTGCTGGGCGGGCAGACGGAAAGTACGACGCCGGGAACTGCTTCCAGCGCCACCACCGCCCCGGGCCGGACGCCGGCGTCCGCACCGGCGAAGCAGTCAGCGCCCCACCGCGGGGCCAACCCGTCCAGCCTCCCGGAGATCCGGGAATCGGCGCTTCCTGTCGAGGGCCGCAGGGTGCTGGCGCTGGTCCGCGCCGGCGGCCCGTACCAGTACAGCCAGGATGACCAGGTGTTCGGCAACTTCGAACGTGTCCTGCCCGTGCGCGACCGGGGCTACTACCGCGAATACACGGTGCCCACGCCGGGTGAGGCGGACCGCGGTGCGCGGCGCATTATTGCGGGCAACGGCGGGGAAAAATATTACACCGCAGACCACTACACAACGTTCAAGTACATAGCGGAAGGCAGCTAGCCCCCATGAGAATCTATTCCGGCGACACCTGGACCCTGGAAGAACTGCAGGAACAGGTGGCCGACTCCGGACGCCGCAGCGTTGTGGTCCCACCGGCGGACAGCAAGCGCGCAGTCCTGCAAACTTTCGGTGAGGTCCTCAGCTTCCCGGAGCACTACGGGGTGAACCTCGACGCCCTGAACGACTCGCTCCACGACTTCGCAGACAGCATCACGGAGAACGGCCACCCGCCCGTCACGGTCCTGTGGCAGGTGGCCGCCCCGTTCCGGACCGACAGGTCCTTTGGCATCATCTGTGAAATCCTGCAGGATGCCGAACGGTACGCGGGCAAGGACCTGGCCGTGACGGCGGTCCTGCTCTAAGGCAACAGACCGCCTCAAGCGGTGAGGCGCTCCACGATCACGTAGGACGCCGTTCGTTCGGTCATTGCGCCCTCCCGGGTTTCGGTTCCGGCGTTGCGTGCCAGGAGCCTTACCCATCGGGCGCGCGGGCTAAGCGTTGACGATCAGTCCCAGCTCCGCTTTTGAGGCAAGGGCTTCATGCCGTGGCAGGACGCGGACCGTGTAGCCAAACGGCCCGGAGCGGTCGATCACCAGGGAACCGCTGAAGAGGTGCCTTCCATTGCCCAGGTCCTCCTTCACCTGCAGTTCCATCATGGTGATGTCCGCCAGTGCGTCGTTCTCTTCGGCCCGGCCGTAGGCCACCTCGACGCAGACGTCCTCAGGGGTAAGGGCGTTCAGCGCCACATAGGCGTTGACCTGCAGTGTGTCGCCAATCTGCGGATCCTCGGACACGCCCACCGAATCCACGTGCTCCACGTGCACCTGGGGCCAGGCGCCACGGACCTTCGCCGACCAGGAGGCCAGGGCCCGTGCCTGCGCGTACGAGTTGGCGGTGGCATTGCGGCCCGCTTCCGCAGCGGGGCGGTACAGGATGTTGACGTAGTCGCGAAGCATGCGTTCCGCGGAGACGGCCGGCCCAAGGTGGGAGAGGGTGTGCTTGATCATGGACACCCAGTGCGTCGGAACCGTCTCATTCCTGCTGGTGGACGGTCCCGCAGAGCCGGCGCCTTCGGACACCGTGCTTCCGTAAAAGCGGGGCGCCACCTGCGTTTCGAGCAGCTCATACAGCGCCGCCGCCTCGATGTCGTCGCGTTCCTCGGGCGAGGCGTCGTTGTTGGCGGTGGGAATCGCCCAGCCGTTCTCGCCGTCGTACATCTCATCCCACCAGCCGTCCAGGACGGACAGGTTAAGCGACCCGTTGAGCGCCGCCTTCATGCCCGAGGTTCCGCAGGCCTCCAAAGGCCGCAACGGGTTGTTAAGCCAGACGTCGCAGCCCGGGAACAGGGTCCGTGCCATGGCGATGTCGTAATTCGGCAGGAATGCGATGCGGTGCCTGATCTCCGGATCATCCGAGAAACGCACCAGGTCCTGGATCATCTTCTTGCCGGCGTCGTCGGCCGGGTGGGACTTGCCGGCGATGACCAGCTGGATGGGGTGGTCCTTGTGCAGGAGCAGTGCCTTGAGCCGGGCAGGCTCGCGCAGCATCAGGGTGAGGCGCTTGTAGGTGGGGACGCGGCGGGCGAACCCGATGGTCAGCACATCCGGGTCCAGGACATTGTCCGTCCAGCCAAGCTCAGCATCCGCGGCACCGCGCTTCTTCCATGCCGCGCGCAGCCTGCGCCGGACGTCCTCCACCAGGGCTGCCCGCATTTCCCGGCGCAGCGCCCACACGTCGGCGTCGCTGACGTTGTATGCGAGGTCCCACTTGCCCAATGCTTCCGCCTCGCTGCCGAACTGGTCGCGGGCCAGCTTTGAGATGCGGCTGTCCACCCAGGTGGGCACGTGCACGCCGTTGGTCACCGACGTGATGGGGACCTCCGAGTGGTCGAACCCCGGCCAGAGCGCCGAGAACATTCCGCGGGACACTTCCCCGTGGAGTTTGGCCACGCCGTTGGCCCGCTGCGCCAGCCGCAGGCCCATGACCGCCATGTTGAACACAGACGGGTTGCCGTCCGCGTAGTTCTCCCTGCCCAGCTCCAGGATCCGGTCCAGCGGCACGTCCGGCGCCAGTCCGGCCTGGAAGAAGTGGTTGATCTGGTTGATCTCGAACCTGTCGATGCCTGCGGGAACCGGGGTGTGGGTGGTGAACACCGTGGAGGAGCGCCCGGCGGCCAGGGCTTCATCGAACGTCAGGGCCTGCTCCCCGGACATCAGTTCCTGGATGCGCTCGATCCCAAGGAAGCCGGCGTGCCCTTCATTGGTGTGGAACACCTCCGGCGCTGCGCAGCCCGTCAGTTTCTGGAAGGCACGCAGGGCCTTTACTCCGCCCATGCCCAGCAGCAGCTCCTGCTGCAGCCGGTGATCGCCGCCGCCGCCGTACAGGCGGTCTGTGATGCTGCGGGCGGCGTCATCGTTGCCGGGCACGTTGGAGTCAAGGAGCAGCAGGGGAACACGTCCGACGTCGGCACGCCAGATGTGTGCCAGCAGGCGCCTGCCGTTGGGCAGCGGGAGGGAGATCTGCAGGGCGTTGCCGGTGCCGTCGGGGGACGGCTCGCGGAGCAGGGTGAGCGGCAGGCCGTCCGGGTCCAGGACGGGATAGGTCTCCTGCTGCCACGCATCCCTGGAGAGAGACTGCTTGAAGTATCCGGCCTGGTACAGCAGACCCACACCGATCAGGGGAACGCCCAGGTCCGAGGCTGCCTTGAGGTGGTCGCCGGCCAGGATGCCCAGGCCACCGGAGTACTGGGGGAGGACCTCGGTGATACCGAATTCGGGCGAGAAATATGCGATGGAGGCGGGGGCATCCGCGCCCAGGCCCTGGTACCACCGCGGCTCCTCGAGGTATCGGTCAAGATCGTCTTCGGCGGCGCGCACCCGGTTCACCACCGTCTGGTCAGCGGCCAGCTGCTGGAACTCTTCACGGCTGACCATGCCAAGGAAACCGATGGGGTCCTGCCCGCTTTCCTCCCAGAGCCGGGGGTTCAGTGCGGCGAAGAGCTCCCGGGTGGGGCGGTGCCAGGACCACCGCAAGTTGCTTGCCAGCCTGGCCAGGGGCCGGATGGGCTCAGGGAGGACTGTACGGACCGTAAACCTGCGGATTGCCTTCACCTGCGTCACACTAATCGACAACATGCGCGGCTGGAACCAGCTTTCGGTTTCTTTTGGGTAAATGACACGGGCATGAAGAAATTCGGCGGCGGCACGCCGAATTTACTGAGCAGGCTTAGCAATCCTGGTCATTTCTCGCTAACGTCGAGCCTGTGACGACTAACTCAGGAACCAGTGCCGCATCCACCAAAATGCCCCAGCGCCGTATCACCGAGGGCCTGCAGTTCGGGCGTTTCCCCATCACTGCCGTGCAGCCCGTCGTCGAGGGCGGCAAGTTTCCGGCCAAGGCGGTGCCCGGCGAGGGCATCGTGGTGGGCGCCACGGCCTTCCGCGAGGGGCACGACCAACTCGGCGTCAGCGCCGTGCTGCTGGACCCCTCCGGCGCCGAGCGCCAGCGCGTGCGGCTCGCGCCACCCCGCGGGGAACGCGGCATGGGGACGGACCGCTGGGAAGGCGTGCTCACGCCGTCGGAAACCGGCAACTGGTCCTTTGTCATCGAAGCCTGGCATGACCGCTATGGCACCTGGCACCACAACGCGGAGGTGAAGATCGACGCCGGGATCGACGTCGAACTGATGCTCGCCGAAGGCGCCAAGCTGCTCGGCGAAGCGTCCGCTGACGACTCTCGTGACGAGGTGGACCGGGCAGCCCTCCGGCACGCGGCGGAGGTACTGGGTGACCAGTCCCGCGGCACCGAGGAACGGCTCGGGGCTGGCTTCAGCCAGGAGATCGCGGACATCGTCGCGCGCCAGCCGATCCGTGAACTGGTGACCGTGTCCCAGAAGTTCCCCCTGCTGGTGGAGCGGGACCGCGCAGGCCGGGGTGCCTGGTACGAGTTCTTCCCCCGCTCGGAGGGAGCCGTGAAGGACCACAACACCGGCGCCTGGACGTCGGGAAACTTCCGGACGGCGGCAAAGCGGCTCGACGCCGTGGCCGCCATGGGCTTCGATGTGCTGTACATGCCGCCCATCCATCCCATCGGCATCCAGCACCGCAAGGGACCCAACAACACGCTGGTGGCTGGCCCCAACGACCCTGGTTCACCCTGGGCCATTGGCGCCAAGGAAGGCGGCCACGACGCCATCCACCCCGACCTCGGCACCTTCGAGGACTTTGACGCCTTCGTGGCCCGGGCCAATGAGCTGGGCCTGGAAGTCGCCCTGGACCTGGCACTGCAGGCAGCCCCGGACCATCCCTGGGTGCAGTCGCACCCGGAATGGTTCACCACCCGGGTGGACGGCAGCATTGCCTACGCGGAAAACCCGCCAAAGAAGTACCAAGACATTTATCCGCTCAATTTCGATAACGACCCGGAAGGCCTTTCCCAGGAAATTCTGCGGATTGTGCTGCTGTGGGTCAGCCACGGCGTAAAGATTTTCCGCGTGGATAACCCACACACCAAGCCCGTCTGGTTCTGGGAATGGCTTATCGCGGAAGTGAATAAAGCGGTCCCCGGCGTGGTGTTCCTCGCCGAAGCCTTCACCCGGCCCGCCATGATGCACGCGCTGGGCCGCGCGGGCTTCCAGCAGTCCTACACATACTTCACCTGGCGCAATACCAAGAAGGAGATCGAGGCGTACTTCGACGAAGTCAGCCACGAATCCCCGGCGTTCTTCCGCCCCAATTTCTTCGTCAACACGCCGGACATCCTCACCGAGTACCTGCAGTACGGGGGACCTGCTGCGTTCCGGATCCGCGCCGTGCTGGCCTCCACCGGAAGCCCGCTCTGGGGGGTGTACGCCGGCTACGAACTCTATGAGCACGTTGCCCGGCCAGGAGCCGAGGAGTACATCGACAACGAAAAGTTCGAATACAAGCACCGTGACTGGGATGCCGCCGCTGAATCAGGGCGATCGCTGGCCCCGTACATCACCCGGCTCAACCACATCCGCCGCGACCATCCTGCCCTGCTGGATCTGCAAAACCTCACGGTCCACCAGAGCACCGACGCCTCCACCGTGGTCTACTCCAAGCACAAGACGCTTCCCGACGGGTCCAAGGACACCATCATCGTGGTAGTCAACGTTGACCCGCACGTCACCAAGGAATGCAGCGTGGCGCTGGACTTGGCAGCCCTGGAACTGGATCCGCAGGACCTCACCCCCGGCGGCGGCTTCTACGTGGATGACCTGATCTCCGGCCAAAGCTGGGAGTGGGGCGAGTACAACTACGTGCGGCTCGATCCGCATGTGGAGCCCGCCCACATCCTGAGCGTGAGGAGAATGCATCAGTGACTTTCAATCCGCAAAGTTCCGGCCACTTCACCCCCAAGAGCACGTTCGAGCTAAATGCGCCCGGCCTTCAGCATGACCCCCTGTGGTACCGCAAGGCAGTGTTCTACGAAGTACTGGTAAGGGCCTTTGCGGATGCCAACGGCGATGGGTCCGGTGACTTCTCCGGACTCATCGACCGGCTGGACTACCTGCAGTGGCTGGGGGTGGACTGCCTCTGGCTGCCCCCGTTCTTCCAGTCGCCGCTGCGGGACGGCGGCTATGACATCTCCGACTACAACTCTGTCCTTGACGAGTTCGGCACCATCAGTGATTTCAAGCGCCTGGTGGCGGAAGCCCACGCCCGCGGCGTCCGCGTGATCATCGACCTGCCGCTGAACCACACCTCGGACCAGCACCCATGGTTCCAGGAGTCGCGCAAGGATCCGGACGGCCCGTTCGGCGACTTCTACGTCTGGAGCGACACCGACGAGAAGTACCAGGACGCGCGCATCATTTTCGTGGACACGGAGGAATCGAACTGGACTTTCGATCCCATCCGCCGCCAGTTCTTCTGGCACCGGTTCTTCAGCCACCAGCCGGACCTGAACTTCGAAAACCCTGCGGTCATTGATGCTGTCTTCGATGTGGTTCGGTTCTGGCTGGACCAGGGGATCGACGGGTTCCGGGCCGACGCCATCCCCTACCTCTACGAGGAGGAGGGCACCAACTGCGAGAACCTCCCGGCAACCCACGAGTTCCTCCGCCGGCTGCGCACCATGGTGGACGAAAACTACCCCGGCCGGGTGATCATCGCCGAAGCCAACCAGCCGCCCAACGAGGTGGTGGAGTACTTCGGCACCGCCGAGGAGCCCGAATGCCACATGGCATTCCACTTCCCCATCATGCCCCGGCTGTACTATGCGCTGCGGGACCAGAAGGCCGCCCCCATCATCGAGACCATGCGTGACACCCCGGACATCCCCGAAGGTGCGCAGTGGGGAACATTCCTCCGCAACCACGATGAACTCACCCTGGAAATGGTCACCGCTGACGAGCGCGCGGCGATGCTTGGCTGGTACGCCCCGGACCCCAGGATGCGGGCCAACATCGGCATCCGCCGCCGGCTGGCACCCCTGCTGGACAATTCCCGCGCCGAGATCGAACTGATCAACGCACTCCTGCTCTCGCTTCCGGGCAGCCCGTTCCTGTACTACGGGGACGAGATCGGCATGGGGGACAACATCTGGCTGGAGGACCGTGACGCGGTCCGCACGCCCATGCAGTGGAACCCGGACCGGAACGCGGGCTTCTCCCACGCGGACCCCGGCAAACTCTACCTGCCGCCCATCCAGTCGCTGGTGTACAACTACAGCATGGCCAACGTGGAAGCAGAGGCTGCGCACTCCGGTTCCCTGCTGCGCTGGACCCGCCAGATCCTCAGCGTCCGCAAGAACCACCCCGCGTTTGGCCTGGGTGGGTTCAAACACGTTGAGGCAGACCACGATGCAGTACTGGCGTACCTGCGCGTCCTGCCGGACAGCAACCCCGCCGGGGCCGACGCCGAGACCATCCTGTGCGCGTTCAACCTCTCCCAGCATCCGGTCGCTGCAACGCTGCGGATACCCGAGTACGCCGGCCGGGGGCTCCGCGACGTCTTTGGCGGACAGATCTTCCCCGGCATCGGCGATGACGGCAGCCTCACCCTGACCATCGGCAGCCACGATTTCTTCTGGCTCCGCATGCGGTCGGCGGGGTCCAACCCGTCGTCGCCCTACACCCAGGCCATGCCCATCCTGTCGATAGAGAACTGAGATGAACCAGCCAATCCTCACTCCCGCCCTGACCGCGCTGCTCAAGGAATGGCTGCCGCAGCAGCGCTGGTTCCCTGTCAAGACCCCCAATTTCAGCGTTTCCCAGGCCGGCAGCCTGGGCCTCACGGACCCCAGCGGCCACGCCGCCCTTGCCGTGTTCCTCCTCAACGTCACCACTGAGGGACCCGACGGCGGCCGCCGCACCGCAGTGGTCCAGGTTCCCTTGAGCTTCCGGCCGGCACCGGCCGGCGGCATGGAACGGGCGCTGGTGGGCCAAGCGGCAGGTATGGACCCCACCCGACCCTGGGTCTACGACGCCGTACACGACCCCGACTTCGTGGGCGCCTGGCTGGAGCTCATCCGGCAGGAAGGGAAAGCAGACAGTGGCACCGCGACGGGTTACCGCGTGGAAGGGCCGTACCGCCTGCCGACGGCCAAGGGTGTGGTCAAAGTACTATCCGGCGAGCAGTCCAACAGTTCCGTCCTCGTTGACGACGGCGAATCGGCCGCCATGGTGAAATTCTTCCGGGTCCTTTCCGAAGGGACCAACCCGGAGATCGAAGTGGGAGCTGCCCTCACTAAGGCGGGTACGTCGGAGGTTCCTGCCACCCTTGGCTGGGTCAGGGGGGAGTGGCTCGGCCACGGCAACCACAGCTCCGCTGGCTCGGCTGGCTCCGGGCAGGGCAGCCGCTACGTCCAGGGGGAGCTTGCCGTGGCCCACGAATTCCTCGCCGGCGGCCGTGACGCCTGGCGACTGGCCGTGGATGCCGCGCGCACGGGAAGGGATTTCACGTCCGAAGCCCGCGCCCTTGGCGCGGCCACGGCCACGGTGCACAAGCGCCTGGCAGAGGCCCTGGGGCAATCAGCCGAGACGAAACCCGGCAACGGGGCAGGACGTGCTGTTGCCCAGCGTGTCCGCGCCGCCTGGGCTGAAGCCCGTGCCGCCGTCGGGCCCTACGACGACGCCCTGGACGCCCTCCTGGCCGACCTCAACAGGGCACCGGCCGGAACCCTGCAGCGCATCCACGGAGACCTCCACCTGGGCCAGATCCTCCTGGTCACCGGGCAGTCAGGCGACGAGTCCCGCTGGGCAATCCTGGACTTCGAAGGCGAGCCTTTGCGGCCCATCGCTGAACGGAACATCCCGGACGTGCCCCTGCGCGACGTCGTCGGAATGCTACGGTCCTTCGACTACGCGGCGGGGGCAGCGCAGCGCGAACAGGAGGGTGCACACGTCCCTGACACCTGGGTTGACGACTGCGCCGATGCCTTCCTGGCAGGGTATGCGGGAGTTATTTCCGGCACGGTGGACCGGACCTCACCCCTGTTTGTGGCATTGTGGCTGGACAAGGCGCTGTACGAAGTTGTTTATGAAATGCGTAACAGGCCCGACTGGCTGGCGATTCCCGTAAACGCCGCCAGGCGGCTCCTGGGCAGTAACGGCGCCGGCGATCACGCCGGTGCAGCATCGGAAGGTAACGAAATGACAGGCTCAGCACGAACTGACCGCCCGGGGGTGCCCCTGCACGTGGACGAAGGCACCTTGGGCAGGATTGCGAACGGCGAACACCACGCCCCACACTCCGTCCTGGGCGCGCACCTGGACGACTATGGGCACGTCACCATCCGCACCGTAAAGCACCTCGCCGAGGCAGTCAGCGTGATCACCCAGGCCGGGGAAGTTCCCATGACCCACGAGGCCCACGGCGTCTGGGTTGCCGTCCTTGAGCCCACGGAGCAGGGCCACGTTCCCGACTACCGGCTCGCCGTGACCTACCCCGGCAAGGACCCGGTGACCATTGACGAGCCTTACCGCTACCTTCCCACCGTGGGCGAAGTAGACCTGCACCTCATCGGGGAGGGCCGGCACGAGAAACTCTGGCAGGTGCTTGGCGCCCACGTCCGGCACTACAAGTCATCGCTGGGGGACGTCAACGGTGTCTCCTTCGCCGTGTGGGCACCCAACGCCCAGGCAGTCCGCGTCAAGGGTGACTTCAACGCCTGGGACGGCCGGGAAAACTCCATGCGCTCCCTGGGTTCCTCCGGCGTATGGGAAGTCTTTATTCCCGGCGTCGCCGCAGGGGCCTGCTACAAGTACGAAATCCTCACACGGGGCGGCTACTGGGTGGAAAAGGCCGATCCGCTGGCATTCGGCACCGAGGTTCCCCCCTTGACCGCCTCCCGTGTGGTGGAGCCCTCCTACGCCTTCAAGGACGATGAATGGATGGAGGCGCGGGCCAAGCGCGACCCCCACAACTCGGCCATGAGCGTCTACGAAGTGCACCTGGGGTCCTGGCGCCTGGGCCTTGGCTACCGGGAACTCGCCAAGGAACTGGTGGAGTACGTCAAGTGGCTTGGGTTCACGCACGTCGAATTCATGCCCGTAGCGGAGCACCCCTTCGGCGGTTCCTGGGGCTACCAGGTCACGTCCTACTACGCGCCCACATCCCGGTTTGGCCACCCCGACGAGTTCCGCTACCTGGTTGACGCACTCCACCAGGCGGGTATTGGCGTGCTGCTCGACTGGGTGCCGGCACACTTTCCGAAGGATTCCTGGGCCCTGGCCCGGTTCGACGGCGAACCGCTCTACGAGCACTCGGACCCGGCACTGGGGGAACACCCTGACTGGGGCACCCTGATCTTCGATTTTGGCCGCACCGAGGTCCGGAACTTCCTGGTGGCAAACGCCCTCTACTGGCTGGAGGAATTCCACATCGACGGCCTGCGCGTGGACGCGGTGGCTTCCATGCTCTACCTCGACTACTCGCGCCAGGAAGGCCAGTGGCGGCCCAACCGTTTCGGCGGCAGGGAGAACCTGGAAGCCATTTCGTTCCTCCAGGAAGTCAACGCCACCGTCTACAAGACCCACCCCGGTGCCGTCATGATCGCCGAAGAATCCACGGCATTCCCCGGCGTCACGGCTCCCACCAGCCACGGCGGCCTGGGATTTGGCCTGAAATGGAACATGGGGTGGATGCACGACTCCCTCAAGTACATTTCCGAGGACCCGTACAACCGCAGGTGGCACCACGGCACGGTGACGTTCTCCCTGGTCTACGCCTTCACCGAAAACTTCCTGCTCCCCATCAGCCACGACGAGGTTGTGCACGGCAAAGGCTCGATGCTCCGCAAGATGCCGGGTGACCGCTGGCAGCAGCTGGCCAACCTCCGCGCTTTCTTCGCGTACCAGTGGGCGCACCCGGGTAAGCAGCTCATCTTCATGGGGACCGAGTTTGGCCAGGAGGCCGAGTGGTCGGAGCAGCACGGCCTGGACTGGTGGCTGGCCGACATCCCCTCGCACCGGGGACTGCAGTTGCTGACCAAGGACCTGAACGAGCTGTACGCAGCTACGCCGGCCCTGTACACGCAGGACAACGTTCCCGCAGGATTCCAATGGATCAACGGGGGAGACGCGGACCGTAACGTGCTGTCCTTCATCAGGTGGGATACCGAAGGCACCCCGATCGTCTGCGCCATCAACTTCTCGGGGGGCCCGCACGTGGGGTACACCCTCGGAGTTCCCTCTGCCGGAGCCTGGATCGAGGTCCTGAACACGGACCACACCACCTACGGCGGATCCGGCGTGCTGAACGAGGGCGAGCTGGAGGCAACCGACGAAGGACAGGACGGCCAGCCGGCGACGCTGACCGTGACGCTGCCCCCGCTCGGCGCTTCCTACTTCAAACCTGGCGGCACCGCCTCTAAACCCGGATCCACTTCGGCTGTCTGAGCCGGCTGGTCCGGTAAGGAACGTAAGGCCCGGAATCCGCGTGATTCCGGGCCTTACAGCTGCACCCGGGACGGCTGCCCGGGGTGGACTGGCGATCCGGAACGAGTGGTGGTACAGTTTATTTCCGCGCTGCTCCACGGAGTCAGACGGAAAACCGATCCCCCAAAGCTTATGCTGAGGATGGTCGCGGACGCCGGTTTGACACGCAGGAAGCCAGCGGGTAAGTTTGAAAAGTTGCTCCGGAGCGATCCTGAACGTTGGTTTGGGTGGTGCCGGGTGTGTCTGTTGTTTGAGAACTCAATAGTGTGCCAAGTTTGTTGATACCGATTATGTATGTAATTGGTTGAATTTGCCGAATCGTGCCGCCCCTGT
>NZ_JBFBKY010000011.1:0-110096 GCF_040702335.1 Pseudarthrobacter sp. NPDC080039
ACCCACAACACACCCACATTCATCCCGCCACCCCACATCGACCCCACCCAAACACCCCAACAAAACCACTACTTCAAACCACCCCCACCACCCCATCCACAAGAATGATCACTGGTGAGAGCCGTCGGTTAGGCTTCACGCATGACTGAATCCAGCAGCGCCAAAGCCTCGGAACTTCTCCGCCTCCACCGCGCCCCCGGGATCCTCCAGCTGGTCAACGTCTGGGACGCCATCACCGCCAAAGTCATCACCGAAGTTCCCGGAACCACTGCCCTCGCCACAGCAAGCCACTCAATCGCCGCAACGCTGGGATACGAGGATGGTGAGAACATTCCCGTCGACGAGATGATCAGCTTTGTGGGCCGCATCGCCGCAGCCACCCATCTGCCGGTAAGCGCGGATCTTGAAGCCGGTTACGGCAATCCGGGCGAGACCGCCCGCAAGGCCATGGGAGTGGGCATCGTCGGGGCAAACATCGAGGACCAGATGCGGCCGCTGACAGACGCCGTCAACCAGATGGCAGCCGTCGTTCACGCCGGCGCTGCTGAGGGAATTGACTTCGTCCTGAACGCCCGAACCGACGCTTTCCTGAAAGGCAGGGACCGGGAGCCCGGTGACGTACTGGCGGATGCCATCGAACGCGGAAGGGCATTCCTGGACGTAGGTGCCACCACGGTCTTTGTCCCGGGCCTCCTGGACGAAACGACGGTGGCTGCCCTGGTGGAAGGCATCGGCTGGAACAAGATCTCTGTCATCAACGTCCCCGGATCGCTGCCGCCTGCCAGACTGCAGGAATTGGGCGTCGCCCGCATCTCGTACGGTCCCTGGACGCAGCGGGTCGCCCTGACCGCGCTGGCTGACGCCGCCGCCGGGCTTATTGCAGGTGGCCAGCTCCCTGAGAACACGCGTCAGTTGAACTAGCGGCTACCGCGGCCGTACCGAGCAAAGGAGCCAAAGACCTTGACGAGGAACTTGAGTGCAGCAGAACTGTGGCCGCTGCCGGCCGCCTTGCCGCAGCCGGTGTTCTCGGACCAACGGTGGCTCGACGCCGTCTTCCTCCACTGGCGCATTCCGGAAGCCTTGGCTGCCAGCTTCATGCCTGACGGTGTACAACCGGATGTGTTCGACGGCAGCTCGTGGGTTGGCCTTATCGGATTCCGCATGGAGCAAGCCGGGCTCGGACGCGGACCCGGCATCCCCTACCTGGGAAGCTTCAACGAGGTCAACGTCCGGCTCTACTCGCGGGAGCCGGACGGGACCCGCGGGGTAGTGTTCCTGACCCTGGATGCAAATCGGCTGCCCGTTGTCCTGGCCACCAGGGCAGCGGGAATCCCCTACGTGTGGTCGCGGATCCGGCACTGGCCGCCCTTTCCCGGGAACGGCGGCCAGGTCCAGGGGACCACCGGCGAAGCCGCTGGCGGCAGCCGTGCCGGTGACTTTCCCCTGGGCTATTCCGTCCACAGGTTCGGCGGCTCAGGGGCACGAAGCGACTTCACTGTGATCCCCAGGCTCCGCACCGCAGCAAGCGATCCGCTGTCCATCTTCCTGACCGCCAGGTTCGGGATGCACGGCCGGTTCCACGGCAGGACAATTTACGTTCCGAATACCCACCACGAGTGGCCACTCTTCGAGGCTGACGTCCACCAAATCACCGACGAATTGGTCGGAGCGGCGGGCATCCCCGTTAGCGGGCCGCCGGAATCTGTCCTGTACTCGCCAGGGGTCCGGACGAGGTTCGGCAGGCCGCGCCTGCTCGGAAACGGCGGCTAGAAAGTGGCGTCCTGAACGTCCTGAACGTCCTGCCAGCCGCTGCCCTCCGTGTAGGTACTGACCAACGTGCCAATCCCTGACTGCAGAGAGTTGGAAGGGTCGAAGTACAAGGACGCTGTTGACGCACGGCTGTGGGTGATCAACTGCTCAGCCTCAAGCTTCGCTTCGGGTACGGTGGCACCGATAATTCCGGTCCGCGCCGGCAGATCGGGCGTATGCACACGTTCGGCGTGTGTCTGGGTGAGGGGGACCGTCGTGCCGGAGTTGATTTCGTCGTGCGGGAACTCGAATTCGGCTTCGCCAGGGACGGCAGGAACGCTGTACTCCAGGAAATAGGTCATACCCCACCCTCGCAGAAAAGCCGTCCGCACCAAAAGCCCACTCCGCTACTTCCCCAGCCCAGCCTTCCTCAGCGCCTCGGCCATTGCGGTGTTGACGGGCTGGGGTTTCGGGGCGGGACGTCCACCGCTACCGCCGCTGCCCGGCACTTGCTTTCCCTGCTGCTGCCGGTCCGGCCGGCCGCTGCGCCCAGCCTTTTGGTCCGCCGCTCCCCCACGGTTCCCTTGCCCGCCCGGCTTGCCCTGGCCGGCCGGCGCCGTCGTGCCTTGTCCGGAAGGACGGCGGCTGGAACCCGAACCGACGGCGGCAGGTTCGTCGTCGAGCCTTAGTGTCAGGGAGATGCGCTTCCGGTCCGGGTCAGCCTCCAGGACCTTGACGCGGACGACCTGCCCGGATTTCACCACCTCGCGCGGGTCGGACACAAAGCGGTTGGACAGGGCCGAGACGTGGACCAGGCCGTCCTGATGAACCCCCACGTCCACGAATGCGCCAAAGGCGGCAACATTGGTCACCGTTCCCTCGAGAACCATGCCCGGCCGCAGGTCCGAGATCTTTTCGATTCCTTCGGAGAAGGTTGCGGTAGTGAAGGCAGGACGCGGGTCGCGGCCCGGTTTGTCCAACTCGGCGAGGATGTCCTTGACGGTCGGCAGGCCAACGGTATGGTCCACGAACTTGTGCGGGTCCAGGGACGACGCGGGTGCCGGGCCGGCGGCCACCAGGATCTTCCGCGCGACCGCGTAGGACTCCGGGTGCACGCTGGAGGCATCAAGCGGCTCCGCTCCCCCGGTGATCCTTAGGAACCCGGCGCACTGCTCGAACGCCTTGGCGCCCAACCGCGGCACCTTCTTGAGGTCGGTCCGCTTCTTGAAGGGTCCATGTTCGTTCCGGTAGGCCACAATGCTTTCGCTGAGCAGGGGCCCGACGCCGGCCACCCGGCTTAGCAGCGCGGGCGACGCCGTGTTGACGTCCACCCCCACGGCGTTCACGCAGTCCTCCACCACGGCATCCAGGCTGCGGTCCAGTTTTGATGCCGTTACGTCGTGCTGGTACTGGCCCACGCCGATGGATTTGGGGTCGATCTTGACCAGCTCCGCGAGCGGGTCCTGCAGGCGTCGGGCGATGGAGACGGCCCCGCGCAGGGAAACGTCCATTCCCGGCAGTTCGGCGGCAGCGAGCGCCGAGGCGGAGTACACGGACGCGCCGGCTTCGGACACCACGAGTTTTTGCGGCTTCCGGTCCACTTCGGGCAGCAGTTTGATCAGTTCGGCGGCGAGCTTGTCCGTCTCCCGGGACGCCGTCCCGTTGCCGATGGCCACGAGTTCGACGGCGTGCTGCCGCGCCAAACGGACCAGAGTGGCCAGGGCATCGTCCCATTTACGTGCCGGTGCATGCGGGTAGACCGTGTCAGTGGCTACCACCTTGCCGGTACCGTCCACCACAGCAACTTTCACGCCGGTCCGCAGCCCCGGATCGAGGCCCAGCGTGGGACGGTTTCCCGCCGGGGCGGCCAGCAGCACGTCCCTCAGATTGGCGGCAAACACCCGGACTGCTTCGTCTTCGGCTGCCATGAACAACCTGGAGCGGAGGTCCGAGGTGAGGCGTGCCAGCACCCTGGTGCGCCAGGCCACCTGTGCAGTCTGCATCAGCCACGCGTCGGCGGCCCGGCCGCGGTCAGCGACCCCGAGGAACCTGGCCACAGCGGACTCGTAGCGGGCGCGGGCGGCGGTGAGGGCGGCGTCGTCGGACGGGTCGGCTTCGGCAAGGTCCAACTCAAGGATGCCGTCCTTCTCGCCGCGGAACAGCGCGAGCACCCGGTGCGAAGGCATGCGATCTGGCGACTGGGCGAACTCGAAGTAGTCCGCGAACTTCTGGCCTTCCGCTTCCTTGCCCTTTTTGACGCGCGACACCATCCGGCCCTGCGTCCACATCCGGTCCCGGAGGTTCGCGGCGAGGTCGGGATCCTGCGCTACCCGCTCGACCAGAATGGCCCGCGCGCCCGCCAGCGCGGCAGCGGCGTCACCAATTGAGTGTTCGCTGTTGAGGTACTTTCCGGCCTCACGCTCGGGATCCAGGTCCGGGCGCTTGAGCAGCGAGTCCGCCAGCGGCTCAAGGCCCGCTTCCCGGGCGATCTGGGCCTTGGTCCGGCGCTTGGACTTGAACGGCAGGTAGATGTCCTCGAGCCGTGATTTGGTGTCTGCTGCGAGGACGGCCTCGCGCAGTTCCGGCGTCAGTTGTCCTTGCGCCTCGATCGCTTCGAGAACGGCGCGACGCTGGTACATGAGTTCGCGGAGGTAGCGGAGCCGCTCGTCGAGGTCACGGAGTTGGGTGTCGTCCAGCGTCCCGGTGGCTTCCTTGCGGTACCGGGCGATGAACGGCACTGTTGACCCGCCGTCGAGCAGTTCCACCGCCGCCTTCACCTGCCAGGCCTTCACGCCCAGCTCTGCCGCGATCTGCGTGAAGATCGCGTGTTCCTCCGAGGCATCGGAGGAAGTGGGAACGGGAGAAGGTGCAGGCACTTGAGTCACCAGAACATCTTGCCCTACCGGCTTGCCGGGCTCCACCGGACGCTGCCTCTATGTGGATGGCGCGGCTGGGAGAGGGTATTCCTTTGGGCCCTGCAAAGTGCTGTAGTGGACATGCCGTTACTGGCGTTCCGTGTTCGAGGAAGAGGCCGTCATGCGGGAGCTGCTTGTGGTGTTTCAGGAGGGGTTCGAGGACGCCAACATCACCATGACCGTCAACGGCAAGGAGGTGCGCAGGGAAGTGGGCGTCTCCACGAATCCCCTGCTGGGCATCGCGTCGGAGGTGTCCGTGGAGCTGCCGGCGAAGGGTGCCCAGGTGGGAGTGGAGGTCACCAACCGGGGACTGAAGGCCATTACCAAGGTCAGTGGCAAGCCTAAGAGCGTGCTGGTCTCCATTGAGGACGGGCGGCTGCAGATGAAGGAAGGCACCGGCCGCGAAGCCGTGCTCTAGACAGTTTGCCCGGTCCGGAAACTGGCTCTGGTAAGAGTCCATTCGTTGGAGTAGCATCTGATCACCGCCGGCTTCCGTTGGAGTCCGGCGGGCCACATGAGTCTTCAGCCGGGGGTCGTCGGATGGCCTCCGGCGCCGCTGCCCGGGACCAGCACCCCAGACAGCCAACGACGGCGGCACCCGTGGTGGGTGCCGCCGTCGTCGTTTTGATGCGGTTGGCCGGTGGGCCCTACTTTAGCCCTGGTACACCGGGTAGTCCGTGTAGCCGGTGGCGCCCTCGGCGTAGAACGTGGAAGCGTCGGGCTCGTTGAGCGGAAGGCTTTCCTTCCAGCGGCGGGCAAGGTCCGGGTTGGCGATGGCGGGCCGGCCAACGACGACCGCATCAGCGTGTCCCCCGTCGACCAGGCTTTCGGCTTCTTCCCGTGTGGTGATCACGCCGAAGCCGGTGTTGACCAGGAAGGTGCCGCCGAAGCGTGCGCGGAGGTCCTGGACAAGCTCACCGGTTGGCTCGTGGTGCAGGATGCTCAGGTAGGCCAGGTTGAGCGGGGCGATGCTGTCCACCAGGACTTCGTAGGTGGCACGGACATCTGCGGCGTCAGTCTCGGCAATGCCCTGGACGTTGTGCTCCGGGGAGATGCGCAGCCCCACCCGGTTCGCACCGAGTGCAGCCACCACAGCATTGACCGTTTCGATGACGAAGCGGGCCCGGTTTTCCGGCGACCCGCCGTAGCTGTCGGTGCGGACGTTGGAGTTCGGGGCCAGGAATTCGTGCAGGAGGTAGCCGTTGGCGGAGTGCAGTTCCACACCGTCAAACCCTGCCTCGATGGCGTTCAGCGACGCGTTGACGATTTCCTGGATGACCATGGGCAGCTCGTCGGTGGTCAGCGCGTGCGGAACCGGGTACGGCTGCTTGCCGGCGGGAGTCCGGACGACGCCGTCGATTGCCACAGCGCTGGGAGCAACGATGGGAAGCCCACCGGTAATGTCGGAGTGGGACACCCGGCCGCCGTGCATGATCTGGGCGAACATGCGGCCGCCCTCGGCGTGGACCGCGTCGGTGACCTTCTTCCAGCCGGCAACCTGCTCCTGGGTCACGATTCCCGGCTGTCCCGGGTAGGCCTGGCCTGCAGGAGTGGGGTACGTTCCTTCGCTGACAATGAGGCCGAGGGAAGCGCGCTGGCGGTAGTGCTCGACCAGCAGCGGGCCCGGGATTCCCTTTTCGCCGGCGCGGAGGCGGGTCAGGGGCGCCATCACCAGGCGGTTGGGAAGTTCAAGTTCGCCGAGGGTGAGCGGGGAAAACAGCATGCGCAGTTCCTTTCAGAGGCTGAAAACGTACTGCCTATGCCAACTGTGGGGCGCGTGCAACTATTCCGATATCGCGCTCATGCGACGGGGATCACAGTATCCGGTGGTCGGGCCTACCGTTCTGCGGCTCTCAGCGGACGCCCCCGGCTCCGACACCCGGGCAGCCCTGGCCTTGCGGATTCACGTGGCAGTCGTCGGCGTAGTTGCGGGTGAGCGAGCGCCACACACTGATGGTTTGCGGCGGGGCGCTGAACTGGCCCTGGCCCGGGATTTGCAGCGGCGGCCCGGAGTTCACGGAATAGGTGCCTTGGAATGAGGTGGTCAGGACAACCTGGAAATCTCCCGTGGCACCGTAGGCGTGGCTGGTCCGCGTCTTCTCACCCCATCGGTCCTGGGGCAACGGGCCCCCCATCGATGGTTGCGGCCCGAATACCGTCCCGTCCCCATAGTTCCAGGTGTACTGGACTGGCGTGGCCACCACGTGAACTTTCTGGCCAAACATGGTGATATCGAACTGCTGCTCAACTGCGTCGGCATAGAAGTTCGTTTCTGCGCCGCGGAGGGTGTTCGGGCTGGGCTGCGCGACGACCTGCCCTGCACTGACCGGGAGGTTCTGGAACTGCCGCTGGATGTCCGCGGCGATCCGGGGCAACAGGTCTTCAGGCTTTGGATCGTAAAGGCAGGTCGGTCCCGAATGATGTGCCCAAACCGCGCCTGGCACGCCTCGGGGCCGGGACAGCCACGTGACGGGGATGCCCTTGGCGCCGTCCTCCCGGTCCTTGCAGTCGAGCTGGCGTGCGAGGCAGGGAGTGTCAAAGTCTCCTCCACCGAGGTGGCACTGGAGTTCGTATTTGTACTCGTTGGGGTCGGTGCTTACCGCGCCTGGTTCGGCGCGTACTAGCTTCCCGCTGTCTGAATCCTTTACCCATTGGTCAGCGCCAACCGTCAAGCCCCTGTCCTCATAACCCACCGCGACGTCCGCGTACGCAACAGACGGCGCGACAGCTAGGAGGAGCAAAACTACAGACAGAATCTTTGGTCCCGGTGCCCGCATTTCAGTTACCGGATTAGTCCGAGGTCTGTCATTGTCCATCCGGACGCCCCGAACGTGATGCCGGCCCTGCTACCTGTGTTGGTGGCAGGAGTTGGTTTTTGAAGCAGGGTTCCGTCAGGTTTCCTGATCTCGATTGTTGATTGAATGACCTGGACCACCGCGAATGGTTCCGTTCCCGGTTCGATCGTGGCAGTGATCGCAGGTGTCTGAATCTTCCCACCTGATATCCAACGACCATCACTCCAAGCTTCGGCTATACCGTCTCTAAGCCCTTTGCAGAAGACGCAGCCAGGCCCGCTGATTTTTTCTAGACTTGCCGTATCGCCCGTTTCGTAACCAAAGCTCAAAGTCTCATACCAGAAGCGAACAAAGGCCTCTGCACCCTCCTTCGTCTCCGTCTTAGCGACCTCCGGGAGCACAGGAACGGGGACGTTTTGGGCGGGCCCTGACGCGTCGGCGGGCTTGTAGACAGCGCTGGGTGTCGGGGTGGGAGTGGCAGACGGGGTGCTCGTTGCGCCGTCTGTTGTAGGAGGCGACGTGGAGCCGGGATCTGCAGGGGCTCCGCCCGCGCACCCGGTCAGGCCGAGCGCAACAGCGACGAACAATGCTCCTGCGCCGGAGCGAAAGGCTCCCGTCGGCACAGCGAGGGACGTAAGGAAGTTCTGTAATGTCATGGGCCGCTATTTCCCCCAGTAGTTTCAAGACGGCTTGCTCCGAACAGTGAGTTAAGGGTAGCCCACGTCACAATTTCGCGATCAAACTTATCCACAGGCACCGCCACCGTTGTAGCACCACAGCCGCACGCACAGAAGTCAAAAAGGAAGCCGGCGCAAAAGCTGCGCCGGCTTCCCCTGGGATGGAAACAAATTTATTGCTGGCTCGGCAGCACCAATTCCCCCGTCTTATCCGTCGACAGGGCGAGCGATGAAACATACTGGGGGCCGCCGTCGGGAGCGTCCTGGGCGGAACGAACCATGTCCGGACGTTCGAACTCCAACCCGGTCACGTGGCACAGCAACTTGGCGTCGCTGGGGTTCCCGTCGGTATCGAACATGGGCAGATCGATTCCGTCGTCAGCACGCCGCAGGTAGTACCGCCCGCGGGTCAGTACCGCCAGGACCGGCGGCAGCACCAGCGCCAGGCCCACCGCGAAGATGGGTGAATACGGCTGGATCATGGCACCAAACGCCCCGAAGAACACCGCGATGGAGACCCCCGCCGACACCAGCATGGACACAAAGCCCACCGGGTTCACGGCGTACAGCATGCCGCGGCGGAACTCCGGCACTTTCGGGGAAATCTTGAGGAGGTACTTGTTGATGGCGATGTCGGACGCCACGGTGACCACCCACGCCATGGCGCAGTTGGCGTAGAACCCAAGGATGGTGTTGAGGAAGTCGAACATGTTCGCTTCCATGAGCACCAGCGCGATCAGCAGGTTGACCACTACGAACACCATCCGGCCCGGGTACGTCTTGGTGATGCGTGTGAAGGAGTTGGTCCAGGCCAGCGAGCCCGAGTACGCGTTGGTGACGTTGATCTTGATCTGGGAGATGACCACCAGCACCACGGCCAGGGTCATGGCCAGCCACGCCGGCATCATCTCCTGGTAGACGCCCAGGAACTGGTGCACGGGCTCATTGGCGGTGGCGGAAGCGGCGGGGTCGAGCGTGGCGATCAGGTAGATGGCAATGAACATGCCCACGGTCTGCTTAACAGCCCCGAAGATCACCCAGCCCGGACCGGCAAGGATCACCGCGCGCCACCACGCTGACCGGTTGGCATCGGTGCGGGGCGGCATGAAGCGGAGGTAGTCGATCTGCTCGGCGATCTGCGCCATGAGGGACAGGCACACACCCGCCGCGAGCATTACAGACGCCAGGTTCGGTCCGCCGTCCCCGGATGCGCCCGTGTAGGCGAAGAAGCTGTCGATGCTTTCCGGATGGGAGACCAGCAGGTACCCCACGGGAACCACCATCAGCAGCAGCCACAGCGGGGTGGTCCACACCTGCAGCTTGGCCAGCGTGTTCATCCCGTAAATTACCAGCGGGATGATGACCATGGTTGACGCCGCGTACCCCAGCCACTGCGGAATGCCGAGTCCCAGCTCCAGCCCCTGCGCCATGATGGAACCCTCGAGCGCGAAGAAGATGAACGTGAACGTGGCGAAGATGACGTTGGTGACCACCGAGCCGTAGTAGCCGAAGCCGGAGCCGCGGGTAATCAGGTCCAGGTCGATGTTGTAGCGCGCGGCGTAGTAGGCCAGCGGAAACCCCGTCGCGAAGATAACGACGGCTGCCACCACAATCCCCAGGATCGCGTTGACCGTGCCGTAGGAGATTCCGATGTTCGCACCGATCGAAAAGTCGGCCAGGTAGGCGATACCCCCGAGTGCGCTGGTGGCCACCACCCCGGCGCTCCACTTGCGGTAGGACCGCGGAGCGAACCGGAGCGTGTAATCCTCAAGGCTTTCCTTCGTGGCGTTGAGCGCGGCCGTGCTGGCCGCCGTCGGGGTTGCCGGAGGATGTCCGACGACGGCGGCACCACCAGGTGCCCCCGGTTCCAGCAGTTGGGTTGTTTCCAAGTCGTTGCCCATGGGGTGCGTCGCTTTCGTTTGGGTCCGGGATTCTGCGACTGACGCTATCCATCCCAAAAGACAGCCCGATCACCGTCCTGTTTCTGCCGTGTAAAGCCTTGACTGGACTTGTCAACAAAACGGTGGGGCCGGCATTGTTCCCACCCAACAAAACTGGCCCGCGACGGCCGAACTAGCGTCGGAGGAGACTTATCCCGAGCAAAAGGACGGCAATGACCATTCCGCATCATTCCGTGGAGCACCCCATCCTGGAAACAGCCCGCCAGCAGGTCCTTGAACAGGGCGTCGGCCTGACGGAGACACAACTTGTGGACGTCCTGAGACTGCCCGATGACGCCCTCCCGGCTGCCCTTGACCTGGCACATCAGGTGCGCCTGCGCCACTGCGGGGAGGACGTGGAAGTGGAGGGCATCGTCTCCATCAAGACAGGCGGCTGCCCGGAGGACTGCCACTTCTGCAGCCAATCCGGCGTCTTCGACAGCCCCGTCCGAGGCGTCTGGCTGGATATTCCGGAGTTGGTCAAGGCCGCAAAGGAAACAGCCGCGACCGGGGCGACCGAGTTCTGCATCGTGGCAGCGGTCCGGGGGCCCGACGTCAAGCTGATGAACCAGATCAAATTTGCCATCGACCGGATTCGGCAGGAAGTGGACATCAACATTGCCTGCTCCCTTGGCATGCTCGCCCGCAAGCAGGTGGACCAGTTGGCTTCGTGGGGTGTGCACCGCTACAACCACAACCTCAAGACCGCGCGCAGCTACTTCGCCCACGTGGTCACTACCCACACTTATGAGGAACGGCTGGAAACCTGTGCCATGGTCAAGGACGCCGGAATGGAGCTTTGCTGCGGCGCGCTGATAGGCATGGGGGAAACCCTGGAACAGCGTGCCGAACTCGCCGCCCAGCTCGCAGCGCTGGAACCGCACGAGGTTCCCCTGAATTTCCTCAACCCCAGGCCCGGCACACCGCTGGAAAACCAGCAGGTCATGGACGGGAAGGACGCCCTGCGCGCCATCACGGCCTTCCGGCTGGCCATGCCCCGGACCGTACTGCGCTATGCGGGCGGAAGGGAACTCACCCTCGGCGACCTTGGCACCCGGGAAGGCCTCCTTGGTGGCATCAACGCCGTGATCGTGGGGAACTACCTGACCACCCTGGGCCGCCCCGCCTCTGCCGACCTCAACCTCCTGGTGGACCTGAACATGCCCATCAAGGAACTGCAGAAGACGCTATGAGCACGCCGCACCCGTCGCACGCAACTGACGCCCCATACTGCGAACTCTGCGGCCTCCTCCTTCAGCCTCAGCCCACCCAGGATGACGCGTCCCTGGAGGAGAAGCACGACGGCGGCCACGCACCGCCGTCGTACCACCACTCCAGGTGCGCGGACCTTCTCCAGCTTGAGCCCCCGCGCTACTGTGCCTTCTGCGGCCGCAGGCTCAAAGTCCAGGTTTCCCCAACGGGGTGGTGGGCCAGCTGTGCCCGGCACGGAAGGAACGCCTCGTAACCGGGCCTTCCGGCCTCTGGTGTGTTCCTGCCCGGCTGGGAAGAATGGCCGCATGATGTTTGAACACGCGGACGGCAATCCCGTCCTGGAACTCGATGACGAGCAATCGTGGCGGCTTTTGGCGGCAACCCAGCACGGCCGGTTGGTGGTATCCGTCGCAGGGGAACCTGACATATTCCCCGTGAACTATGTGACCTCCCACCGCAAGGTTTATCTCCGCACGGCGCCCGGCAATAAACTCGCCCAGCTGACAATCAACGCCCAAGTGCTTTTTGAGACAGACGGCATCCTCTCCCAGGAGGCGTGGTCGGTCATCCTCCGGGGGACAGCCCGGGTGCTGAGCAACTCGGACGAGGTCGCCGCTATCGAGGAACTCGGCCTGAAGACCTGGGTTCCAACGCTCAAAGACTTCTACGTCGAGATCGAGCCCAAGTCCGTCAGTGGACGGCACTTCGTGTTCGGCGAACAACCGGAACGGGAGATCTAGGGACTCCTAGACTGGAAGGATGCCGGACCCTTCCAGCGTGGACAAGCGCCCCGCAGACAAGCCCAGCGCAGACAGGCTCACACCTGAGCAGCGGAGCTGGAACATGTCCCGTATCCGCGGTAAGAACACCAAGCCCGAGCTGCTGGTCCGGAGGCTCCTGCACGCCAAGGGCTACCGGTACCGGCTGCACGGCCGGTCCGGGGGTGCCAAACTCCCGGGAAACCCGGACCTCGTCTTCGCCGGCCGCCGCAAGGTGATCTTCGTGAACGGCTGCTTCTGGCACTTCCACGAGTGCAGGGTGGGGCTGCACGCGCCAAAGGCCAACGCCGACTTCTGGGCCGCAAAGCGGACCCGGACGCGGGAGCGTGACGCGGGCCAGCGGCGCGAACTGCAGGACGCCGGCTGGGAAGTGCTGACAGTCTGGGAGTGCGAACTGAAGAACCACTCAGCGCTCGAAACCCAGTTGGTGCGCTTCCTCGAAGCCGGCGCCTGGCAGACAGGGAAATCTTGAGGCAATCTTTAGCGGCTGCCGGGGGTGGCCTTGATCCTGGCAAGGCAGGATAAACGGGTTGCCGCGATCAGGCAGCCACTGGAAGTTTCGGAGCAGCTACCCTATCCCCTAGCTCCTTCGGGCCAACAGGGCGGACTTGAAAGCAGCAGACGAATCACTGCTGTTGATGCGCCAGTCTGTTTCCTTCTGCATGTCGAACCAGACGAAGCCCATCACATCGGACTGGGCAGCCAGGTAGGACACCAGGTCCGTGTTCCAGGTGGCTTTGGACCCGCCCAGTTCGCTGGACGCCGTCTCTGCGATCAGGACCGGCTTGCCAGGTGCCAGGCTGCGCAACTGCGAGATGCCGGGGGCGAAGAGATCCACAGGGGAAACCCAGCTGCTCCAGGTTTGTGAGGTGCCCCAGTTGTAGCCGTCCAGGGCCACAATGTCCACGTAACCGGCCCCGGGAAACAATCCGGCAAGGTCGGTGGAGCCCCAGTAGGGCACGTTCGGCGACCAAACCCACTGGACGTTCGTAGCACCGGTGGCGGCGACCACGTCATGCACGTGCCGCCAGGCGGCCACGTAATCTCCCGGCTGGTTGCCGTTGACGCCCTCAGCCCACGGGTACCAGTTGCCGTTCATCTCGTGCGCAAAACGCAACATGACCGGCTGGCCCCAAGCGGCGAAGGACTGGCCCCACTGGGTGATGTACGCATCAAAGTCACCTGCCGTGATCCGGGCCAGAGCGTATGCCGGCTGGTCCACGCCGCCTCCCCATGCCCAGGGTTCCCAGGTGACCAAGGGTGTTGCTCCGCGGGAACGGACAGCGTCCATCTCGGTAATCGGCGGAGACTGCAGGAAGTCCTTGTAGCTCATCACGATGGACGGGCTTTCCCCTGCAAGGGTGGCAACCTCGTCCAGCTCTGTGCTGGCCAGCGGTCCTCCGGCAGTGGCCACGCCAAAGCGCAAGGCTGCTGTGCTTACGGCCGGCGGCTGCGGGGCTGGAGCTGCCTGCACCACAAACGTGGCAGAGGCCTTGATGGAGGATGTCTTGGCTGTGATGGTCAGGTTCCCGGTGGACCCGGCGGGAATCGTGATGCCGGTGCTGAAGGCGCCGGTTGATGTGGTTTGGAACGCGAAGGTAGTGGAGCCCACAATCACGGTGCCTGTGGTAGTGGCCTTGAAGCCTGTGCCGGCAACTGTGACAGCTGAGCCGGCCGGCCCGGAGGTCGGATTGAGCGTGATTTGCGCTGACGCGGCTGCGCTGGCCGGCTGGACGATGGACAGCGCCAACCCAGCCCCGACTATGAGCGCGACAAATAAGGTCCTCATGGTTCGGAACACGGCAATCTATCCCCAGATTGAAAGGCGGCAACGGCCGCAGACGGCATCAATGCAGAAAGCATTGGCCTCGATTTTATGGGCAAAAATCCGCAGTCCCATCAAGAAAGCCACAATTCTTGCCGAGTCTTCTGCCAGGAAAAGGCATCAGTCCTAACCTGAAAAAGTACTCGGCACCACCCCCACAAACCCCTGTTTCCCCCGCCCGCAACACCAGCAGAAAGGAGTGTCATGAGCACATCGGACGATGCGCCCAGGCCGCTGGTGGACCAGTCCGTCCTGGACCGGCTGCGGGAGGAACTCGAAGAGGAAGAAGGCTACAGCCGCGTCTTCGTGGGGAACTTCATCGAGTACCTGCCACAGCGGCTGGGCCGGCTGCGGCTGGCCCTGACCACCGGTGACCTTGAGGGCTCCCTGGACGCCGTCCTGAGCCTCAAGACGTCAAGCCAGATGGTGGGAGCCGAGCGACTGGCTGGACTGGCGCTCGAACTGGAGAACGAGATCCGGGCCGAAGCCCGGCACGCTGACATGGCAGTGGTATTGCCCAGGCTCGCGGCCACATTCCTGCGGCCCATCACGCAGTGCAGCAGGCAGACCATGCACCGGTTGCAGGCTCAGTGCTGTCCCGGTGCCAAGCGGTAACCCACCCCGCGGACGGTCTGCAGCCAGCGCGGCTGCTGCGGGGAGTCGCCCAGCTTTTTGCGCAGGTTCCCCATGTGGACTTCCACGGAGCGCTCGTCGGCCTCGCTGATGTAGCTGCCGACGTCGTAATCCTCGTCGCGGAGCCGGCGCACCAGGTCTGACTTGGTCCGCACCGTCCGGCCAGCTTCGAGGAGCGCATAGAGGAGTTCGAACTCGGTACGGGTCAGGTTCATCTCCCTGCCGTCGACGGTGACGGTGCGTGAGGCGTAGCTCAGGTCCAGCCCGTTGTGGCTGAAGTTTCCACGCTCGGGGTGTGCTGCGCTGTCCGGCGACGAGTCAACAGCCACGTCAGCGGGGTCCGGAACCGACCGCGGCCGGCGCATCATGGCCGCCACCCGGGCCCGCAGCTCACGCGGGCGGAACGGCTTGGTGAGGTAGTCATCGGCCCCGGACTCGAGCCCGATCAGGGTGTCCAGCTCCTCGGTACGGGCCGTCAGCATCACAATGTAGGCATCGGAAAACTCGCGGATCTGCCGGGAAACCTCAAAGCCGTCAATGTCCGGCAACCCCAGGTCCAGGGTGATGACGTCCGGGTTAAGGCTCTTCGCCATCAGCACGCCTTCCGCCCCGCCGCTGGCGACGGTGACGTCAAACCCAGCCTGGGTCAGCACAGTGCGAACCAGTTCCCGAATGTCGTGGTCATCTTCGATGACCAGACCCACACGTGCCTCACTCATAGAGCCCCCTCAGTGCCAACGTCAGAAGTATAGCTGGCTGCGGATATCCTGCTGGTATGGTCCCGCACACCCCCACTTCCGCGTCCCCGGCGCCATGACCACCCCCACGGCCTGGTCATCGGGACGGCTGCGGTTTTTCAAGCGCCCCTTTCACGAATACCGCCTGACGGACAGGGTGGCCATGAGCCAGATGCCCCTGTTCGTGACCACCATCCTGACGGCCGCGCTGATGTGGGCGTTCTTCCCGGACACGATGAACAACCCCCTGTTCGTGGCGTTCCTCGTCTCGCAGCTGGCGATCATGGTGCTGTGCTACGCCATCCCGTGGGACCGGCTGCCCTACACCAGTTTCCTTGCCATCCCGCTGCTTGATTTCGTCTCCATTGCCGCGGGCAGGGAAGGCGGCCAGGACGGCCTGACGGGGATCAGCCTGCTCGCCGTGTTTCCGGTCATCTGGTTCTGTGCGTCCGGATACCACGCGCGGGCGGCCCTGTGGTTGTCCTTCCTGGGACCGCTGGCCATCATCTGGGTGCCGCTCGTGCTGAACGGCGACCACAATCCACAGGATTTTGCGCGGTCCCTGTTGCTTCCGGTCATGATGCTGGGCATCGGCGTGTCGGTGAGCGTCCTGACCCTGAGCATGATGCGCCAGCAAAAGCAGCTGGAGGAGAAGGACGAGCTGCTGCGGGCCAACCTCCGCACCAGCAAACGCCAGGAATCACTCCTCAACACCATTCTGGACACCGTGCACCTGGGCGTCCTGGCCGTGGATGCGGACGGCCACGACGTCCTCATGAACCGTAAGCAGCGCGCAAACCATGAGCTGGCCCGGCCCAAAGACATTGCGGACCCCAACGAGTCCCAGCTGCTGGTCTTTGGGCAGGACCGGAAGACGTTGATCCCCGTCCAGGAGCGCCCGGTCCGGCGGGCCGTTCTTGGCGAAACCTTCACGGACTACCTGGTGTGGCTGGGTGAAGGGAAGGACCAGCGCGCCCTGGTGACGACGGCGCGTGCCATGAAGGATTCCGACGGCAACTTCACCGGCTCCGTCATCGTATTCAGCGACGTGACGGATCTGGTGAACGCGCTGGCCGCCAAGGACGACTTCGTCTCGAACGTTTCCCATGAATTCCGGACCCCGCTGACGTCCATCCTTGGCTATGTGGAGATCCTGCTCGCCGATCAGCCGGACGAATCGCAGCGGGACATGCTGGAGATCATCCGCCGGAATTCGGAGCGGCTGCTGACCCTGGTCTCGGACCTGCTGTCCAGCCGGAACGGGCAGCTGATTGTCATGCCCCATGCGGTGGACGTGGCCGAACTGGTGCGCAGCAGCGTGTCATCGGCAATGCCACGGGCGGCGGCCGCCGGAGTGGAATTGCGGGCCGAAACCCCGGAGCAGCTGGAGGCCCACGTGGACAGTGCCCGCATTTCCCAGGTCCTGGACAACCTGGTGTCCAACGCCATTAAATACTCGCCCGACGGCGGTGAGGTGGTGGTATCGCTGGCACAGGAGGACGGGCACCTGGCCTGTCACGTTTCGGATACCGGAATGGGCATGAGCCCGGAGGACGCTTCAGAGGTGTTCGCCAAGTTCTTCCGCACCAGCAGCGTGCGCCGCACGGCCATCCCCGGCGTGGGCTTGGGGCTGCCCATCAGCAAAGCGATCGTCGAGGCGCATGGCGGCACCATTGGCGTCGACAGCAGCCTGGGCAAGGGAACGACCTTTACGTTCCGGGTGCCGGTGTAGTCCCCACCCGCACCCTAACCACTTCGCCCCAGGACTGGCGGGCAAGTTCCTGGATCGAGGCAAGAATGGCCGACGGCGGCTGGCTGAGGTCCAGCGGGTACTCCACGATGTCGATGTCGGTGTTGAGGATGCGGCGGAGCTTGACCTCACCCTTGCCGGCGTAGACGAGCCAGGCAGTGGGCACGGCGAGAGCGGTGCAGTGGGCCAGCATTTGGTAGTGGTCAGCCGTCAGGGAGGCACCGGCGTCCGAGGCGGCCTTGTACTTGGCGTTGTACGCCACCACAGGTCGGCCGCCGAGCATGTGGACCGCGTCCGGACGCACGCACAGGCGGTCGGCGTCGTTTACGGCCTCGCTGAGCAGGACGTTGAAGCGCAGCCGCAGCTCCCCTGGGTACGCGGCCATTGCGCTGCGCAGCGCGGTGCCCACAAAATCCCCGAACACCTGCGCCATGTCCACGACGAACGAGGCCGTCTGCTGCTTGCCCTCGCGGGCTTCCGCCGATGCGTTCCGCAGGATCAGGTCGGCCAGGCGAAGCACGGCGTGGTAGCGCTGGTTCATCCGGGTGGCCTGCCAGGCTGGGACCGGGGCGCCGGACGGAAGGCGGGTGACGCCGTCGAGCTTTCCCTTCAGCTGGCGCAGCCGGCCCAGCACCTCGGGGCGGACACCAGGCACCTGCCCCATCCGCTCAAGCGCGGCGCGCAGTATCCGGTTTTCGGCGATGTCCTCGGTGAATTCGTCGTACGACACCTCCAGGGGAACCAGCATGCCGGGGCGCCGGGAGATCTGGTCGGAGATCCGGATCCGCCCCTTGACCGTACGCAGCGACTCGTCCACGGTGAGATAGCCCTGCAGGACACCCCGGCCCAGGGCCCGTTCGGCGAGCTGCGCCAGCGATTCGGCCAGCGCACTCCAGAGGTCCTGTTCCTCCTCCGCTGCCACCAGGCCGGGCCGGAAGCCCTGCTCCCCCGCGTAGCTAAGCAGGAACAGGAGCCGGCTGAGGCCCAGCCGGTCCTTGGGCCGCACGTCCAGCTGGATGGTCGGCGTCCGCACCGACCCCACCTTGCCCACCGGCTCGATCCGGTACAGGCCCATGCCCAGGGGCGATGCCTTGGCCAGCCCGCTGGAGTTCAGGAATGAAGCGCTGGGCGCGTCCAGCCGTTCCACCAGGCCGCTGGACAGTTCGTCCAGGACCAGGTGCCGAACAGACGCCCGGGGATCAGCGCGCTGCAATGCGTCCCAGCAGCTGGTCCAGCCCGAACCGCTCCTCCAGCTGCGACCGCGTCAGCTGGCCGTGGTAATGCTCCTCCAGCAGCGGCATCAGCTCGTACTTCCAGATCCGGCGCAGCCCGGCAGGGGTCTGGGCGGCGGCCTTCATGAAGTAGGACGGTCCGATCATCAGGTCGCGGTCCCATTCGTCAATGGCCCCGTTGAGCGCATCCAGCAGCAGCGCCGGGGTGGGGTCGAGCTGGCGGGCCTGCAGGAACCGGTGGAGGGATCCCTTCACCGGCTCGGTCTGCGGGTGCAGTTCAATGAAGGAGAACCGGCGCCGGATGGCGGCGTCCATCATGGCAATGGACCGGTCCGCGGTGTTCATGGTGCCGATGATGTACAGGTTGTCCGGCAGCGTGAACGGCTCATTGGGGCTGTACTGCAGGTAGATGCGGTCATCGCGGTATTCCAGCAGGAAGTACAGCTCGCCGAACACCTTGGCCAGGTTGGCCCGGTTCATCTCGTCGATGATCAGGAAGTACGGTTTCTTCTCGTTGCCGGGCTTCGCGGCTTCCTCCGCCAGCCGGCGCAGCGGGCCGGCCACGAGTTTGAATGACACCTGGCCTTCGTCGGTTTTGTCCGGCCGGTAGCCCTCGAAGAAGTCCTCGTAGGCGTACGACGGGTGGAACTGGACGAGTTTGACCCGCTCGTCCGTGCTGTCGTCCGCCAGCTCGGCAGCAAGGTGCTTGGCCAGGTACGTCTTGCCGGTGCCGGGTGGACCGTAGAGGACCAGCTGCCGGTTTTCCTCCAGCAGGTCGGCGATCTCCTGCAGCGGTTCCAGTTCCATGTGCAGCGACGCGGCGAACTCCCGGGTCAGCGGGCGGAAGCCCTCCTGCACGGGAGGGACGACGGCGGCGCCCTCCGTGTCGGCGTCAGGTTCGGTCTCCGCTTCCGGCGGCAGCAGCGCCTGCAGCGCCTGGACCACGCGGGTCACGTCCACCACGATGCCGGGGGTGGCCAGCTGGCGCTGGACGTGCCGGGGCAGGCTGGTGGTGGTGTGGCCGTCATCGAACCAACGCACCTTGCGCCGCAGCCGGCGGTTGTCGTCGTTGTACTCGGGCTCCCCCAGCACACCGCCGAGGCGTACCGTTCCGGCGTGCTGGTACAGCACCAGGTCGCCCGGCTTCATGACGGTCAGGAAGGCGAAGACCGCCGTCTTGGTGTCCTCGCGCTCCACGTAGCCCAGGTGCTTGTAGTCCTCGTCCACGGCGTGCTGAACCACACCGGCGGTGACGCCGGGGTCCAGGTGGCGGAGATGTTCGACGTCGAGAGTCACCTTTTCCTCGCCGTGCCACGCGGTGAGCAGCTCGGCATGGTCGCTGTGCGTCCGCAGCAGCCACGCCCGCCGGCCGGGGTCGCCCACCTTCCGCCACTGGCTGACCAGTTGCCGGGAGTACCAGTCGATGCGCTGGCCGGCCTGCTCGTCCAGGTGCCGGCGGATGCGGTGGATATCGGCCGTGATGTCTTCTTCGGTGTCGCCGTTGGCCCCGCCCACCAGCGAGGCGAACGCGTCCCGGATCTCCTGCCGCTCCACGTCCGCCACCACGGGCTCGAAGTAGCTGGGCCACGCCAGGAATTCAATGCTGCGGCGGATGGCGGGCTGGTCCTCCGGGGTGGACGCGGCCAGGTGGTGGAACTGCAGCGGGTCCTTGATGGCGGCCTGCACCACGGCGGCCGGGCGCTGCGCAACGTTCCGGACAAACCGGCACAGCCACTTGAGGTGGTCCCAGATGGTCCAGTTGAACTCGGCGGTCCGGTCGCGGATCACACCGTGGTCCGTCATGCCGGCGTACAGCTCCTCGGGGAGCTCAAGCGGCGGTTCCAGCCAGCCGGCGGCTTCAGCCACGCGGGCGCGTTTGACCTTCAGGGACTTCACTTCGTGGGCCAGCGGCAGTGACTGCAGGAACAGCAGCTCGACGGCGAGCTGCTTGGCCCCGCGCGTGGCACCATCCAGGTTCTCCCGGAGGTTGGTCATCATCGGGGCCTTTGGATCCGGGATGCCGCGGTCCAGCCGGTCAAGCAGCTCGGCGGCCGCCGGAACGGACCAGGTCCTGGTGCGGCCGTCCAGGGGTGACGCTTTTCCCTGCAGGCCGGGCCCCAGCACGAACCATGCAGCGTCCTCGATCTCCTTCGAGATGCCGAGGGCGCGGGTCATGGCAGCAGTGGCAGTGGGGGTCATGCCCTCAAATTTACAGGGTGAAGCTGGACGCCCGCTCCACGGCACCTGGCCGCCCCTGCCCCGCCAGGGTTCCGGACCTGCCTATTTGCCGGTGGCGGACCGCCTCCTGCCGAACACGAAGTACCCCATGGGACCGATGAAGTTAACAAAGGACGCGGCCCGCCACGCAACCTTGGGGCCGTTGATGAGCTCGGCAGGCCGGCGCGAGATGTCCCGCTGGGCGGCAACCAGCAGGGATACCTGCGCCACGGCGCCGAGGATGGTGCCCGCCTTGCGTGAAGGCGACATCTCTTTCCACGTCTTCTTCTGCCTGCCTGCGTGGGCCTTGTTCCTGCTGCTCCTGTTCAGTGCCATCTTGTTCGGGGCCTTGCTCTTGTTCCGGGCCATCGGGCTTCCTTTCGCTCTGGTGGTTGTTCCAGTCCAATGTGTCCGGTGCAGGCCTGACCAGAGTCTTAGTGCCTGTAGGGCGCCATCCGGTCTTTTTGTTCCTGGGTAATCCGCTGCACCCGGCCGGTGGCTTCGTCCACGAACGCGAGGTGGCTGCTGGCCTTCACGCAGTCCTCCCTGGTGACAGGGTCCTGGAGCAGGTAGTGGATATCGAAGCTCGCGCCTTTTACGGCACCAATCCACACCTGCACCACCGCCGGCACGTTGCGGTACTCCAGCGTCCTGACATACCGGATCTTGTGGTCCACCACCAGCGCCAGGGTTCCGTCCGGGACGTCGTTGAACAACGACACGGGAGGTTCGATCCCCGGAAGCCCTGCTCCCCGCGGCGGCCCGAAGGCCGCGATCCTCGCTTCCTCCAGCATCCGCACAATCTGGACGTTGTTGATGTGGCCATAAGCGTCCATGTCACCCCACCGCATGGGCACCAGGACTTCGATCCTCTGGCCGCCGTGCGCGCTCAGCTGCGCACCGCCGTCGAATCATCCGCGGTCTCCCCCGCGTCCGCACCCGCAAACTGTGACATGTAGAGGCGATGGTACGCACCGCCCGCCCCCAGCAGCACCTGGTGGTTGCCCTGTTCCACGATTCGTCCGTTCTCCATGACCAGGATCGTATCGGCATCGCGAATGGTTGAGAGACGATGCGCGATCACGAAGCTGGTCCGGTCCGAGCGCAGGGCCGCCATTGCTTTCTGGACCAGGAGTTCGGTGCGGGTGTCCACGGAACTGGTGGCCTCGTCCAGGATCAGCAGCGATGGGTTGGCCACGAAGGCGCGGGCGATGGTGATCAGCTGCTTTTCGCCGGCGCTGACGTTGTTGCCCTCTTCATCGATGACGGTGTCATAGCCCTCGGGCAGGGCCCGGACGAACCGGTCCACGAACGTTGCCTTGGCCGCCGCCATGACCTGTTCCTCTGTGGCCCCAAGGTTGCCGTAGCGGATGTTGTCGTAAATGGAGCCGCCGAACAACCATGCGTCCTGCAGGACCATCCCCACCTTGGAGCGCAGCTCGGAGCGGCTGAGGTGGGTGATGTCCACGCCATCCAGCAGGATGGACCCGGAATTGAGCTCATAGAACCGCATCACCAGGTTCACCAAGGTGGTCTTGCCTGCTCCGGTGGGACCGACGATCGCCACGGTGTTGCCGGGCTCGGCAGTAAAGGAGAGGTTTTCGATGAGCGGCTTGTCCGGGGTGTAGCTGAAGGTGACGTTCCTGAAGTCGACGTGCCCGTCGGTCTTGGCCGGCAGGTGTTCGGTGGCGGTCTCCTGGTCCTGTTCGTCGGCGTCCAGGAATTCGAAAACTCGTTCCGAGGACGCCACCCCGGACTGGAGCATGTTGGCCATGCCGGCCATCTGGCCCAGCGGCTGGGTGAACTCGCGGGAGTACTGAATGAAAGCAGTGGCATCGCCCAGGGACATGGCCCCGGATGCCACGCGAAGACCGCCCACCACGGCGATGCCCACATAGCTGAGGTAGGAAACGAACTGCATGACGGGGAAGATGATCCCGGACACGAACTGCGCCCCGAAACTTGCCTTGTAGAGCGCCTCGTTGCGTTCCTCGAACCGTGCCAGCATGTCAGCGTCCCGGCCAAAAACGCGCACCAGGTCGTGGCCCGAGAAGGATTCCTCGATCTGGCCGTTCAGTGACCCGGTGTTCTTCCACTGGGCAGCGAAGAGTTTCTGGCTACGGGCACCGATGATGCCTGCTGCCACCCCTGACAGCGGCAGGGCAACCAGGGCGATCAGGGCAAGCTGCCAGGAAACGATGAACATCATGATCACGATGCCCACCACGGTCAGCACGGAGTTGACCAGCTGTGCAAACGCCTGCTGGAGTGCCTGCTGGATGTTGTCGACATCGTTTGTCACCCGGGACAGCACGTCGCCGCGCTGGCGGGTGTCAAAGTAGTTCAGCGGCAGGCGGTTCAGCTTGGTTTCTGTGTCGTCGCGCAGCCGGCGGATGACCTTCATGACGATGCGGTTCAGGACGTACCCCTGCAGCCACATGAAGATGTTCGCCACGAAGTACATCAGCAGGACGATGGCAATGAGCATGGTGAGCTTGTCGAAGTTGATGCCGGTGCCGGGCACCACCTCCATCCTGGACAGCATGTCCGCGAAGTTGTCCTGGCCCTGCTGGCGCAGGCCTGCAACAAACTGTTCCTTGCCCGCGCCGGCGGGCAGTTGTTTGCCCACCACCCCGGCGAAGATGACGTCCATGGCCTGGCCCAGGATCTTGGGGGCAATGACGTTGAGGACCACGGAAATGACTACAAGGCCCACCACTGCGGAGATGCCCGGGGCCTCGGGCTTCAGCAGCCCCATGAGCCGTTTGGCGGAAGGCCAGAAGTGCTGGGCCTTCTTGGCGGGCATGGCGCCGAACATGCCGCCGTCGGCTTCGGTGGGTTGGAATTCATCCTCGATGAAATCGTCGTCCGACGGCTTTTGCGTGGCGGGCTGGGCCTCCCCCGGAACAGGCTGGGCGGGCAGCAGTATCTCCTCCACGGGAGCGGCGTCCTTCTTCCGGAGCCTCATGCCACTTCCTCCACGCTCAGTTGGGATTCGACAATTTCCTGGTAGGTGGGCGACGTTTCAAGGAGTTCCTCGTGCGTGCCGCGGTCCACGATCCGTCCGTTGTCCAATACCAGGATCTGGTCAGCCCCGGTGATGGTGGAGATCCGCTGGGCCACGATGATCACCGTGGCGTCGGTGGTGGTGTCCTTGAGTGCGGCACGGAGCCGGGCATCGGTAGCGACGTCCAGTGCGGAGAAAGAGTCATCAAAAAGGTAGACGCGCGGCTTGGTGACCAGGGCCCGGGCAATGCAGAGGCGCTGGCGCTGCCCGCCGGAAACGTTGGTCCCGCCCTGGGCGATCCGGGAATCCAGCCCGTTCTTCTTCTCCCGGACAAAGGAGTCGCCCTGGGCCACCCGGAGGGCATTCCAGAGTTCCTGGTCTGTTGCCTCGGTCCTGCCGAACCGCAGGTTGTGCGCAATGGTTCCGGAGAACAGGTAGGGACGCTGCGGGACCAAGGCCACGCGTTTGGTGATTTCGGCACGGTCAAGTTGGTCCACGGGCACTCCGTCCAGCAGCACCTGGCCCTCCACGGGGTCGTACAGCCTCGGCAGGAGGGACAGTAGAGAGGTCTTGCCGGCGCCCGTTGACCCGATGATGGCGATCGTCTGCCCGGGACGGGCAGTGAAACTGATGTTACTGAGAACCGGAGACTCGGCGCCCGGGTAGGCGAAGGTGACGTTGCGGTACTCCACCACGCCGGCGAGCGAGGCCGGCGATTGCGGATGCCTGGGCTCGTGGATGGAGGGTTCGACGTCGAGCACCTCACCGATGCGGTCGGCGCACACTGAGGCACGCGGGATCATCATGGCCATGAAGGTGCCCATCATGACGGCCATCAGGATCTGCAGCAGATACTGCAGGAACGCGGTCAGCGATCCCACCTGCATGGCGCCGGCGTCCACCCGTTGCCCGCCGAACCAAAGCACGGCGGCGGTGGAGAGGTGCAGGATCATGGTGATGGCCGGAAACATCAGGACGAACAGGGCGCCGATGCGGAGCGACACGTCCGTGAGCTCCTGGTTGGCAGCGCCGAAACGTTCCGTTTCATAGGGTTCCCGCACGAACGCACGTACGACGCGGATGCCGATGATCTGCTCGCGCAGTACGGCGTTGATGCGGTCGATCTTCCGCTGCATGGAACGGAACAGCGGGATAAGCCGGACCACCAGGTAGCCCACCACCACGCCCAGGAGCGGCACTGACACCCAGACAAGCCAGGACAGGTTGAGGTCCTCGCGGAGCGCCATGACGATGCCGCCTATGCACATGATGGGTGTGGCCACCATGAAGTTCAGCCCCATGAGCAGCAGCATCTGCACCTGTTGGACATCGTTGGTGCCGCGGGTGATCAGGGTGGGAGCTCCGAATGCGTTCACATCCTTGGCCGAGAAGCTGGTGACCTTCCGGAAGACTGCGCGGCGCAGGTCCCGGCCCACTGCCATGGCGGCCCTGGAACCGAAGTAGACGCCGGCGATGGCTGCAGCCACCTGCGCCAACGCCACCAGGAGCATCAGCGCACCCGTGCGCCAGATGAAATCGGTGTCTCCACGAGCCACCCCTTCATCGATGATCTGCGCGTTCAGGCTGGGCAGGTAGAGCGCGGCGATGGTGGATGCGAGCTGGAAAATGACGACAGCCAGGATGTACGGCGCATAGGGTTGGGAATAGCGCCGTATCAGGGTGAGGAGCATGGACCCAACTCTAGTGACGACCACCGACAATGGTCCCCCTGGACAACAATTTCCCCGTGGAAATCCTGCACGGAACGCACGGCTGCACCGGCCGGGGCCACGGCCTCCCACCACGCAGGAAAGCCGCGGTCCGACGCCGGAAATCATCCGGCGCGGACCGCGGCCGTCACGTTGATGCAGTCAGCCTGGCCGGCCTGCGCAGCCTGGCTGCGCACCCGGTGGGACAGCTGCTGCCGACTACAGCCCCTGGCCCGAATCCACAGCGGAACCGGCGCCCGGGTCTGCCGCTGGCTGGACCGCGGCGCTGTGCCTGCCGTGGCCGACCAAGTACAGTGCCGCGGCAGCCTGGAGTTTCCGTTCCTTCAGGAGCTTGCGCTGCAGCCTGCTGAGCTCTGCCGCCGTGGCGGCCTGCTTGGCGGCCACCTCCCGCTGGGAGCGCAGCTGTTCCTGGATGTCCAGGACCAGGCTGCCCAGTTCCGCCTGCTGGCGCGCCAGCAGGTGCTGGGTTTCCTGCAGTTTCTGCAGCGTGGCCGCGGCACTGGCAACCGCGTCCGCAGCCTTTTCAACGCTGTCAGCGGTTCCCAGTCCCAGCCCGTCGGGGCTGCCCAGCCCCTCGGAGCTGAAGCTGCGTGCGAACACTTCCTCAAAGTCCTCCGTGGCCAGCCGGCCGGATGCCGCGGCGGCTGCGGCAGCACCGCCGTCGTACCTCTTGGCGGGTGCAGCGGCCGAGCCTGCGCGGACTGCACTGCGGCCAGTCATCGCGGCGGGAAGGTCCCCTTGCGGGGCGTTGCCGGAGACCATGGGCAGTTGGCCGGTCATCGCCGTCATGCCCGCTTCGCCGGCTGCGTTTGCCTGAAGGCTGGCTTCCGGGGTGATGTCGACGGTCTTGCGCAGCGGCACTTCCTTGATGAAGATCACGGCGATCAGGGCAACCGCGCTGACTACTGCGGAGATCATGAAGATGCCCGCCGTGGCGTCGCCGTAGGCAGCGCGCATGACGTCGGCGACCGGCGCGGGAAGGTCTGCCAGGTCCAGGCTGGCACCGCCGTTTCCGCTGGCCGGGATACCCAGCTTCGCGAGCCCGTCAGTGGCAAGGTCTTTGACGTGGTTGGACATGACCGCGCCCAGGACGGACACGCCAATGGCGCCGCCGAAGGAGCGGAAGAAGGCGACCGAGGCACTGGCTGAACCGATGTCCGTGGCACGGACGGTGTTCTGGACCGCAAGGACCAGGTTCTGCATCAGCATGCCCAGGCCCACGCCGAAGACCGCGGTGTAGAGCCCTGCCAGCCAAAGATCGGTGGTGTGGGTCAAGGTTCCTGCCATCGCCAGGCCGCCGATCAGCAGGATGGTGCCGCCGATGAGGAACCGCTTCCACTTGCCATAGCGGCTGATGAGCTGGCCGGAGACCACGGAGCCCACCAGGTTGCCGGCGATCATGGGCAGCGTCAGCAGGCCGGCTTCGGTTGGGGTCGCGCCGCGGGCCACCTGGTAGTACTGGCCCAGGAAGGTGGAGGAGCTGAACATTGCAACGCCGACGGCAACCGAAGCGACGATGGCCAGTGCGGTGGTGCGCTCGGAGATGATCTTCAGCGGGATGATCGGCTGGGACACCTTGGACTCAACCAGCACCAGCAGTGCGAGCAGGAGGACGCCGCCGCCCACCATCACCACGGACTGCCAGGACCACCAGTCGTAGTAATCGGGGTTGCCGGCGAAGGACACCCAGACCAGGAGCAGGCTGACGCCGGTGGTCAGCAGGATGGCACCCAGCCAGTCGATCTTGGCGGGACGCTTGACGTGCGGAACCTTGAGCGTGATCTGGAGCAGGATCAGCGCGACAACGGCGAGCGGCACGCAGACGAAGAATGTCCAGCGCCAGCCGAGTGAGCTGTCCACGATGAAACCGCCCAGCAGCGGGCCGCCGGCGGTGCCGACAGCCATGACGGCACCCATGTAGCCGGAGTACTTGCCGCGTTCGCGGGGCGGGATGATGGAGCCGATGATGGCCTGGGCGAGGGCCGTGAGGCCGCCCATGGCGATGCCCTGGATGACACGGGCGGTCAGCAGGAACGGGATGTTCTCGGAGAAGCCGGCCATGACGGATCCGGCCACGAAGATCACGATGCTCAGCTGGACGAGGACCTTCTTGTCGAAGAGGTCGGCGAGCTTGCCCCAGATGGGGGTGGTGGCTGCGTTGGCGAGCAGCGCGGCCGTGATGACCCATGCGAAGTCCGTCTGGGTGCCCTTGAGCTCGGACATGATGGTGGGCAGCGCGTTGGCCACGATGGTGCTGCTCAGGATCGCGGTGAAAAAAGCGGCCAGCAGGCCGGTCAGGGCCTCCATGATCTGGCGGTGGTTCATGGGGGCGCCGGGTTCGTGGCGCTTGGATTGCCGCGATTCCTGTTTGGCGGTGCGTTGGCGCTGGCGCTCCTGCTCCTGGTCCGCGGCGGCGGTGACGTTAGCCATTGATGGACTCCTGCGTGTGATCGTTGATGGTCCCGGCCGCCCTTGCCCGGATGGAATTCTTCAGGGACGTGGTGAGCTTGTTCAGCATCGCGGCCGTGGCCACGGCGTCGTCCTCATTCCAGTCGGAGAGGTAGGCCTGCAGCGTTTCCGCCCGGTGCCGCACCAGCTCCGCCAGCTTCTCCTTGCCCCTGGGGGAAAGGGCCAGCAGCTGGGCGCGGCCGTCGTCCGGGTCCGGAGTCCGCAGCACCAGGCCCGCGTCCGCAAGCTCGGCCACGTGCCGGCTGAGTACCGGAGCGCTGACCCCCAGCCGTTCGGCGAGGTGCGCGGCGCGGGTTTCCCCTTCGCCGATGAACTTGAGCACGCCTTGGAGTGCGATGCCCGTGTCCTGACCTTTGACGTTGACCATGGTGACGCAGCGCAGTGCGCGCTGGAGGTCATAGATATGGCTGACGAGGTCGGCTGCGGTGGCCGGTGCGACAGACATGATCCTCCCTAAAGAATTAGTTGCTGCAAGCAACTGTAACAGAAAAAGGTTGCTTAGGGAAACGAATTTCTTCTGTTGGGCCGTTAAAGCACAACGCTCCCCCCATTTCCGCGGACTGCAGGAAAGGGAAGGAGCGCGTGACGCCGGGTGGCGGTTCAGGTGGCCAGGTGGGTGGGGCCAAACATCTTCAGCAGGGTCTCAACGACGACGACGTTGGGGCCGTCCGCAGCGAATCCGGCCCTGAGCGCGTCCCCCACGTCCCCGGTAGCCACCCGGGTGGCAGGCACGCCAAAGGATTCCGCGAGCTTCACGAAGTCCGGGCGGGCGAGTTCGGTGGCGGTGGCCTTGCCGAAGGCACCCACCATGTACTCGCGCAGGATGCCGTAGCCGCCGTCGTCAACAATCAACCAGGTCACCGGGACATTGTGCTGTTTAGCGGTGGCAAGCTCGGCAATGGAGTACATGGACGAGCCGTCGCCGGAGACCGCAAGCACCCGGGCAGGTTTGCCCACCGTTTCCAGCCCAACGGCCGCGCCAATGGCTCCGGGAAAGGCATAGCCCAGGCCGCCCGCGCCCTGGGCCGAGTGGAACTGACCCTGCCGCGCGTCCCAGCAGGACCAGCCCCAGTACGCAGCGATGGTCATGTCCCAGAACGTCTGCATGTCCGCTGGCACCGCCTCGCGGATGTCGGCCATGAACTTCAGTTCCGTGGCCAGGTCCTGCGATTCCAGCCGGGCCCGGACCTTGGCGAGGGACTCCCTGACAAGATCTTCCGGGGTGCTGCCGTGCCAGTCCGGCGTGGTTGTCCTGCCCGACTCAAGTGCCTCATCCAGGGCGGCCAGCGCCTGGCCTGCATCGGCCCGGATGCCCAGGCCCGGCCGGTTGGACTCCAAAACCCGTGGTTCGGCGTCGATCTGAATGATGCGGCCGCGCGGCTCGAAGGTGAAGTAGTTGGACGTAACCTCACCCAGGGAGGAGCCGATCACCAGCAGGACGTCCGCATCCTCCAGGACGTCGGTCATGTACCGGTCCTCGATCCAGGACTGCAGCGACAGCCCGTGGTTCCAGGGGAACGCGCCGTTGCCGCCGGGGGTGCAGATCACCGGCGCCCGCAGTTTTTCGGCAATGGAGAGCAGCGACTTCTCCGCTTTGCCGCGCCGGGTGCCGCCACCGGCGATGATGGCGGGGCGTTTGGCCGCTTCCAGCCACTTCACGGCCTCGCGCACCAGCTCGATGCGCGGCGGGTTGTCCGCCGCCTCGGCCAGGGCGTCCTCCACGGGTGGCACCATGATCGGATCCAGCAGGACGTTTTGCGGGATCTCCAGCCATACCGGGCCCTGCGGGGACGAGATGGCTTCGGTCCAGGCGTCCTGGATGGCGGAGGGGATGCCGGACGCGTGCTGGATCAACCGCTGGCTTTTGGTGACGTTGGCCGCGGACGCCTTCTGGTCGTCGAGCTGGTGCAGCATGCCCTTGCGCCGCGCACCCAGGCCTTCCAGCGGAATCTGGCTTGCCACCACCACCATGGGCACCCCCGTGGCATACGCCTCCTGGAGACCGGCCAGCGACGTCAGCGCGCCGGGGCCGGTGGACAGGAAGAGCACGCCCACTTCGCCCGTGGCGCGGGAGTAGCCGTCCGCGGCGAACGCGCTGTTGTTCTCCACGCGGGAGGAGACGAACTGCAGGTTGCCGCGGCCCATGGCGTCGAAGAGTCCCAGGGCATGCTGTCCAGGGATGCCGAAGACGGTCTTCGCCCCCAGCGCCTCGAGGGTCTCGACGACGAGGTCGCCGCCGTTCCGCACGCCGCCCGCCTGGATCGGGACGGGTGCACCCAGTTCCGTCATGGCCCTACTCCTTGGCGGCTGCGGCGAAACCGGCGGGGCGGCGGGCTTCCCGCCCCAATGCTTGGGCCTGGTAGCCGGTGTCGGCTCCGAAGCGGTCGCCGGGCGTGGCATTGTCGGCCATGAGGGTCACCAGTTCGTAGGCGACGTGGCTGGCGGCGACGCCCGTGATCTCAGCGTGGTCGTAGGCAGGTGAGACCTCCACGACGTCGGCGCCTACAAGGTTCATGCCGCGGAACCCGCGGATGATTTCGAGGAGTTCGCGGCTGGTGATGCCGCCGGCCTCGGGGGTGCCGGTGCCCGGGGCGTGGGCAGGATCGAGGACGTCGATGTCCACGGAGATGTAGAGCGGGCGGCTGCCGATCCGGTCGCGGACCTTGGCCACGGTTTCCAGGACGCCCTGGTAGTAGACGTCCGAGGAGGTGACGATGCCGAACCCAAAGCGGTGGTCGTCGTCGAGATCCTTCTTGCCGTAGAGCGGACCCCGGGTGCCGATGTGGCTGATGGCTTCGGTGTCCAGGATGCCTTCCTCCACCGCGCGGCGGAAAGGCGTGCCGTGGGTGTATTCGGCGCCGAAGTAGGTGTCCCAGGTGTCCAGGTGGGCATCGAAGTGCAGCATGGCGATGGGTCCGCCGGCACGCTCGGCGGCGGCGCGCAGCAGCGGCAGCGCGATGGTGTGGTCCCCGCCCAGGGTCAGCAGTTTGCTCCCGGCGGCCGTGAGGTCCAGTGCGTTCTGCTGGATGGTCTCGATGGCTTCGTTGATATTGAACGGGTTGACCGCCATATCCCCGGCGTCGGCCACCTGGATGTTCTCGAACGGGCTGACGTCCCAGGCAGGGTTGTACGGACGCAGCAGGCGGCTGGCCTCACGGACGTGGTTGGCGCCGAAGCGGGCGCCCGGCCGGTAGGAAACCCCCGAGTCGAAGGGGACGCCCACTACGGTGACGTCGGCCTTGTCCACCTGGTCCAGGCGCGGAAGGCGGGCATAGGTGGCAGCTCCGGCGTAGCGGGGGATCCGGGATGAATCGATGGGGCCAAGGTTGCCGTTGGCTTCAATGCGCAGCTCTTCCATTGGAGGCCTCTCCTTCGAGGAGTTGAGGGGACGTCTGTGACTGCCATCATACACCTTGGTTTTCTAATGAGCATCAAGTGTTTACCTTTGCAATGGGCATGCCAGCGTCACGCAGAGCACGCTTTGGGCAGGCGGGAGCGGAAGGATGCCCTCGTTTGCAGGCGTGCGCGGGCGCAAAGCCGGCGAAAGGATGCCCTGTGTGACGCCGGGCCGGAGCAAAACAGGGCGGCCGGCCGAGGGCTACCGGCTGGCGGCGGGCACCAGGACCCAGAGCACCTCGACCGGCTTGTCCGTCATGTTGACCCAGGTGTGGGGTTCGCGGCCGGGGAAGGTCACCGTATCCCCCGTATCGAGGTCATACTCCTCATTCGTGAGGATCAGCTTGATGGACCCTTTGATAACGTGCAGCACATCCACGTCGCAGTCCACCGCATACAGCTCAGACTCCCCGCGGCCGTGCGGCTCGATGACCGCCTGGATAATCTGGACGCGGCGTTCGGAGCGGGCGGTCAGCAGCCGCTCCACGATGCCCTGGCCGCCCAGTGAAATGCGGGGCCCGTCGTTGCGCTTGGTCAGGTGGGTTTCCGGGGCCGCGAAAAGGTCGCCGATGGAAATGGACAGCACCTGGCAGAGCGTCACCAGGGAAGCCACGGAGGGAGAGGTAAGGTCCCGCTCCACACGGCTGAGGAAGCCCTTGGTGAGCCCGGTGGCCTCGGCAACCTGCTCGATGGTGAGCCGCTGGGACTGCCGGGCGGCCCGGATCCTGGAGCCAATGGCTACGGGAACGTTGCTCGGCTCAACTGGCAGTGCCTTCATCTACGAACCTTTCATGGCCGGCAATCCGGCTCCACTCTGGAGCCATACTAATGGGCGCCGGTTTTGTGACGCGCCCATGCCACACGGGTGGAAGCGGGCCGTTTCCACCCGTGACGGCCGCAGCCGTCACAGCCTAGTCTTTGGAAACCTCTGTTGCCTATAGGGCAATAGAACACCACTCCCGTCTTACCGCGGCGCTGGACGGCATTTGCGCCAACGAGCCCATTTCCTACGGCCTGATCGCCTCGGCCGTCGTCTACGTCGCGGACTCGCTGCTCAGCCACCCCACCGATCCCGGGGTGATGCGCGCCTGGCAGCTCCGCATTGCCGGCCAGGAGCAGGACGGAATCCCTGAGGAAGTCCTCGCCGGCCTCTGAGCTTGTCAGGCAACAGCAAAGACGTAAGGCACGACGACGGCGCCTCCTTTCGCATCCCGGCGAAAGAAGGCGCCGCCGTCGTAAGTCCTGCTTTCCTTGTCCCTACCCCTCGGTGTCCCGCGGCTCATCATCATCCAGCGGGACCTCGCGGTCCTCGGCATCGATGACCACCGGCGGCGCCTGCACCACCGGCTCTTCCTCGTCGATGGACTCGTCCTCCGCGTCCCAGTCCGCATCGTCTACCGGTGCATCCTCGGCGTAATCGTAGGCGGGATCCGCCTCGACGGCGTCCAGGTGCGGCATGTCCGGGTGCTGTCCGGTGGTGCTCATGATTCAACCTCCGTATATTCGCCTGACGTGCTCTTTCAGGTAGGGCGCAGCCCGCGCCTCCCCTTCATCACAGCACCGCCCACCTAACGGGTCAATAGCTGCGGCGGTCCGTGGACAGGTGCAAAGCCAGGACGCGGACAGCCGCCGATTTAAGGCAAACCGAAACTTCGCAGCGAGGTTTGCCAGCCAAAAAACCGCGGAAAATCGCAGTAGGCTTGCAGGGCAAAGGCGCGAGTACATGCCCTTTCAAGCCCAGGAGTTACAGTGTCGCAGCACGCCCGGTCCGAATCCCATGCCACGCCCCCGGAGGTCCCTACCGGCCCAAACCAGCCCTCGCCGTCGAACATCAAACGGTGGCGGCAGTACCTGGCCGACGAGCGCGCCGAAGCCGCCGTCTACAGGGACCTTGCACAGAACCGTGAAGGCGAGGAACGGGACATCCTCCTGGCTCTGGCAGAGGCGGAAGGGCGGCACGAAGCCCACTGGCTGGCGCTGCTGGGGGAACACGCGGGCAAACCAAAGCGGGCGTCCTCGCGCAGCCGTTTCCTCGGATTCCTGGCCCGGCACTTCGGCTCCGTGTTCGTGCTGGCCCTTGCCCAGCGCGCTGAAGGCCGCTCCCCCTACGCCAAGGACCCCAACGCCACCGACGCCATGGCCGCCGATGAACAAATCCACGAGGAAGTGGTGCGGGGCTTGGCAACCCGCGGCCGCAACCGGCTGGCCGGCACCTTCCGGGCCGCTGTGTTCGGCGCCAATGACGGCTTGGTCAGCAACCTTTCCCTGGTCATGGGCATGGCCGCGTCCGGAGTGGCCAGCAGCGTGGTGCTGCTCAGCGGCATCGCCGGGCTGCTGGCAGGTGCCATGTCCATGGGCGCCGGCGAATTCATCTCTGTCCGCTCGCAGCGCGAATTGCTCGCCGCCACCCGGCCCACGCAGGTCACGCTGGCGGCCGCGCCCAAGCTGGACCTGGAACACAACGAACTCCTCCTGGTCTACCGCGCCCGCGGGATGTCCCTGGAAGCGGCCGAACACCGCGTCGCCGAGCGTATGGGGCTGCTGTCCTGCGACTGCGATCCCAGCCTGTCCCTGCAGCCGGACCTGCCGGAGGAAGTGGACCAGCACGAGGCTGTTGGTACTGCGTGGGGAGCGGCGCTGTCCAGCTTCTGCTTCTTTGCCTCCGGCGCCATCGTTCCCATCCTGCCGTTCCTGTTCGGCCTGACGGGAGTCACCGCCCTCGTGGTGGCAGGTGCCCTGGTGGGGATCTCCCTCATGACCACCGGCGCCGCTGTTGGCCTGCTGTCCGGCACGTCCCCGCTGACCCGCGGCCTGCGCCAACTCGCCATCGGGCTGGGCGCGGCTGCCATCACCTACCTGCTGGGCCTGCTGTTTGGCACGGCGGTCGGCTAACAGCGTCCCGAATATATTGCGGAGGTTCTCCGACGGCACTCAGCGCCGCTGGAGGACCTCCACCGCTTCATCCACGGTGTCCACCAGGAAGATGTAGTCCGCCATCGCACGCCCCGCGGCGAGGCTGCGCAGCATGGGCCACGCCGGATACTCCTGCTCCCAGTGGCTCCGCCCCACCAGGACCATGGGTGCCACCTTTTCACGCGCACCGTAGTAGTTTTCGCAGGCATCCTGGAAAATCTCCTGGACCGTGCCTGCGGCCCCGGGAAGGAAGACAATCCCGCCGTGGCACAGTTCCAACAGGATGGCTTCGCGGATGGCGTTGGCGAAGTATTTGGCAATGTGCGTGGCAAAGTAGTTCGGCGGCTCGTGCCCGTAGAACCAGGTGGGGATGCCGATCGAGGGCGTCCCGCCCGGATGGCGTTCGACGACGGCCGCCGCCGCACGCGCCCACGCCGACACCGAGGGACGGAACCCGGGAACAGCGGCGAGCGCTGAGAGCGCGGCCTGCACGTCGCCGTCGGACGCCTGGCTCAGGTATGCGCCCAGGTTGGCCGCTTCCATGGCCCCCGGCCCGCCCCCGGTGGCCACGGTATAGCCGGCGATGGCAAGTTTCCTTCCCAGCAGGGCGGCCTGGGCAAAGTCCGCGCTGCCCCGCGGCGCCGCATGCCCGCCCATCACACCGACGATTGACCGGCGGGTCCACGTCCCGGTGCGGGTCAGCTCATCCAGGGCGTCTCCGATGGCGTGGTCGTGCAGCGCGGAGGCAAGGGTCGAGTCCACGCGGTGGCGCTGGCCCGGCTGGATGCTCCAGTGGTAGATGCGGGCGTCCGGCAACGCCTCGTAGGGGGACGTTGCCAGCCCGGCGTAGAGCTCGGCCGGTGAATACAGTGCGGCCCGGTAGGGGTCGAAGGGGACGCCCTCGAGCCGCGGAAAGATCAGGGCACCGCGGCTGCGGAGGTTTGCCTCCATGCCCTCGTCAAAGGTGCAGCCCAGGAACAGCGCGCCCTCGACACTGACGTTCTTCAGCGCAGCGGAGCGGCCCCGCAGGTCCAGTGACTGGGCATGCCATCCGTGCAGGTTGACCGCTCCGCCGGCCACCAGCCGGTCAAAGCTGGCCAGGTCCTGGACCTCTAGGTTGCGGGGACGGGGACCAAGGCTGCCGGCAAAATTCATGGCTGCTGCCCCGCGCTCCTCATCATGGAGCCAGCCTAGGCCAACCAGCACGAAAAGCGGGGCCGGACCGTGCCGGTCCGGCGCCCGGTTGCTGAGGCGCTCTCGTATTGATCGTCAGGAAAAAGTCCTAATGTCAGCACCATTAACTTCCATAACGTTCCCTCCTGCCTGCAGGCCCATTCCTGGAGGCCCTCTTGACCGCGGCAACCGGGCTGCTACGATCGAGGAAGAAAGTATGTCCTATCAAGCGAACATACGGCGGCAAAGTGTCCGCTGGCGCCGCCGCGTGCCGGACGGAGGCGCAGACACCGAAAACGAGGGAACGCACCGTGGCGAACAACCTGGGACTCACAATCGACCGCTCCTCCCCCGTGCCTCTGTACCACCAAGTGGTCCAGGGCATCGAGGCAGCGATCTACAGCGGGGTCCTGGAGCCCGGCAGCAGGCTGGACAACGAGATCGACCTTGCAGCCCAGCTCAGCCTGTCCCGGCCCACCATGCGCAAGGCCATGGATGAACTGGTCCGCTCCGGCCTGCTGGTCCGCAAGCGTGGCGTCGGAACGCAGGTGGTCTCCAGCCAGGTCCGCCGGCCCCTGGAGCTTTCCAGCCTCTACGACGACCTCACCAACAACGGCAAGAAACCCACCACGGAGGTGCTGAGCTTCTCGCACCTGGAGGCGGACGACGCCACGATCACCACGCTGCAGCTTCCCGCCGGGTCGAAGGTGTACCACTTCACCCGGCTGCGGCGGGTGGGTGGCAAGCCGCTGGCCCTCATGGAGAACTGGGTGCGCGACGACATTGCGGAGATGGACGAGGCCATGCTGGCGGCAGAGGGTCTTTACTCGATCCTCCGCCGCGGGGGCGTGAATTTCCGGTTGGCCAACCAGCGCATCGGCGCCATGAACGCCAACGATTACCAGGCTTCCATGCTGGACACCGCGGCAGGATCAGCGCTGGTCACCATGGAACGCACGGCCGTGGACGACACCGGCCGCCGCGTCGAAACCGGCAACCACGTCTACCGGGCCGATTCCTACAGCTTTGAAATGACTCTCGTACAGCGATAATCCAAGGAGCCACCTTCATGACCAACTGGGTCTATCCCCTGGGCACTGCCGCGGACGGCACCTGGGACGTGTCGATCGGAACCTCCGATTCCGCCCTCACCGTGGACGGCTGGGCCCATACGGGACTGAAGGTTGCTACCCTCGCCGCGGGCGCTGCCGTCGAACTTCCCCCCGCGGACGAGGAACGGATTGTGGTGCCCCTCAACGGATCCTTCACCGTGACCGTGGACGGCGCGGAATACCCGCTGAACGGCCGCACCTCCGTATTCTCCGGTCCCACGGACGTGCTCTACTCCGGCATTGGGCGCGCCGTCAGCATCAGCTCGTCCGACGGCGGCCGCGTCGCCGTTGCCACTGCCCCGGCCAAGGCGTCGTACCCCACCCGGCGGGTGCCCGCGGCGGAAACGCCGGTGGAGCTGCGCGGCGCGGGCAACTGCTCGCGCCAGGTCCACAACTTTGGCACGCCTGCGGCACTGGAAGCCGACCGCTTCATCGTCTGCGAGGTCCTCACGCCGGCCGGAAACTGGTCCTCCTACCCTCCGCACAAGCATGACGAGGAGAAGGACGGCGAGACCTCGCTGGAGGAGATCTACTACTTCGAAACGCAGGTTGCGGCCGGCGGTGCCGCACCCGGCGACGCCGACGCCATCGGCTACCAGCGCGTGTATGCCTCGGACGAGCGGCCGATCGACGTCTCCGCCGAGGTCCGCACGGGTGATGTCGTGCTGGTCCCCTACGGCTGGCACGGCCCGGCCATGGCAGCACCGGGGTACGACCTCTACTACCTGAACGTGATGGCGGGCCCCGGGCCCGTGCGCGAGTGGCTGATCAGCGACGACCCGCACCACGGGTGGGTGCGGCAAACCTGGGACAGCCAGAACATCGATCCCCGGCTCCCGTTCGGCGCATAGGCGTCCTTCCAGCCAGGCCGGGCAGGCCGTGACCCGGAAGCTTGAACCAGCGTTGATGGTGCGCCGCTCCTTCGACCCGTCCGCCTAGCGGCTGACCAGTTCCTCCGCGGCCTGGACCTCATCCCGGTCACCGCCCCGCTGTTCGCTCTTCCTGGCCCCAGCCGCGGCAAACGCCATGACGGCAAGGCCCAGCAGGGTGATCAGCGCGCCGGCCCAGATGGGCGAGGTGTAGCCGAAGCCCGCGGTGATGGTAACCCCGCCAAGCCAGGCACCCAGGGCGTTGCCCACATTGAAGGCACCAATGTTGGCGCCGGACGCCAGCGTGAGGGCACCGGGGGCATACTTCATGACCCGCATCTGCAGGCCGGGCACGGTGGCGAAGCCGAAGCCGCCCATGAGTACCAGGGAGATGACCGTCAGGACAGGATTGGCGGCCGTCAGGGCAAAGGCCAGCAGGACGAGGGTCAGCACCGCGAGCACCACGAGCAGCGTCCGGTCCACATTGCGGTCGGCGGCCTTACCGCCCAGGGTGTTGCCGGCAAAGAGGCCCACACCGAAGACGATGAGCAGCCACGGTACGGTGGAAGCGGCAAATCCTGAGACCTCGGTGAGGGTGTAGGCGATGTAAGTGAACGCACCGAACATGCCGCCGAAGCCCAGAATGGTCACCACAATGGACAGCCATACCTGGCCGGACCGGAAGGCGCGGAGCTCAGAGCGGAGGCTGCCCCCTTCTTCCGTTTCACCGGCCGAAGCGGGGACGAGTGCGAGGATGCCCGCGAGCGCGGCCACGCCAATGACGGTGATGGCCCAGAAGGTGGCGCGCCAGCCTGCGGCCTGGCCCAGCAGGGTTCCGAAGGGCACGCCAAGGACGTTCGCCGCCGTCAGCCCGGTAAACATCAGGGCAATGGCGCCCGCCTTCTTGCTGGGCGGGACCATTCCAGCTGCCACCACGGCCCCAATCCCGAAGAAGGCGCCATGTGAAAGGGCTGCGATGACGCGGCCCAGCATCATGGGCCAGTACCCGCCCGCAGTGGCTGAGAGCAGGTTTCCTGCGATGAACAGGACCAGCAGGGCAGCCAGCACGGGTTTGCGGGGGAAACGGGTGACGGTCGCCGTGAGGCCCAGCGCTCCCACCACAACGGAGAGGGCGTAGCCGGAGATGAACCAGCCGGCGGACGCCTCACCGACGCCAAAGTCGGCTGCCACCTGCGGAAGCAGGCCCGCAATTACGAATTCAGTAAGTCCAATACCAAACCCGCCCAGGGCGAGTGCTATCAGGCCAATAGGCATGGGAATGCTCCTTTGAGCTGTGGGTGTGGTTGTCCCGGAGACGGGAAGGCGCCTAAGATAGTTGCAGGCGCGGTATTTATTGTTGCACATGCAAGTATCCCGCGCAAGCAACTATCTCTGTCGGCCGCAAGGGGTGGCCTCTATCCATCCATGAAGGAGCAAGCGTGGGCATCAAGGACGACGCTGTTGAAGTCCGCGCCCAGGGCTGGCGTACCCTGGCAGCACTGCACGGGCTGATCGAAAACGAACTGGAACGCTCGCTGCAGGCGGAGTCAAAGCTGTCGGTGGTGGAGTACACCGTCCTGGACGCCCTCAGCCGGCAGGACGGGTGGCACATGCGGATGCAGCAGCTGGCCCGTGCCACGGCACTGAGCCCCAGTGCCACCACCCGCCTGGTGAACCGGCTGGAGGACCGCGGGCTGCTGACCAGGATCCTGTGCGACGACGACCGCCGCGGCATCTACACCGAGCTCACCCCCAGCGGAAGCAGCCTGCTGGCGGAGGCACGGCCGGTTCACGACGCCACCCTGGAGCGCGCCCTCGAGGAGGCGACGGCTATTCCGGAGCTGGCACCACTGGTTGATGCCCTGCCACGGCTGCACGCCCGAATGTAAGATTGCCCGCACCAACAGCAACGCCCCGTGAGGATCCTCGCGGGGGCGTTTCGGTGTCCGGACGTGTGGCTGCTCCGGTCAGGGTGCCTGGTCCGGTCAGGGAACGGTGGCCCCGGCGGCCTGCGGCGCGTTGCCGGCGACGTTCTTGAAGTGGTGCTCCAGGTCCTCAAGGCTCTTGTCCTTGGTCTCGGGCACATACTTGGCGGCGAAGGCGATAGCGGCCACGCCCAGGACGGCGAACACGAAGAACGTGTTGGAGATGCCGATGGCGGCCAGCAACTGCGGGAATCCGAACCCGATCAGGAAGTTCACGATCCACAGCAGGAACGCCGACGCGCCCATGCCCAGGCCCCGGATCTTCAACGGAAAGATTTCCGAGAGCATCAGCCAGGTCACCGGGGAGATGGCACCCTGCTGGAACGCCAGGAACGTCACGGTGAGGGCCAGGATGACGAAGCCACGGGCTGTGCCTTCCGGCAGGATCAGCGAGAAGAGGCCGATCAGCAGCAGCGCCGTCGTCGTTCCCACCTGGCCGGTGAGCAGCATCCGGCGCCGGCCCACCTTGCCCAGCAGCCAAATGCCGACGAAGGTAGCCAGGACCGAGATCACACCGTTGGCGATGTTGGCCGTAAGCGCAGCCTCGCGGCCAAAGCCGGACTGCGCCAGGATCTGGGTTCCGTAGTACATGATCGAGTTCACGCCGGTGATCTGCTGGATTACTGCCAGGCCCAGGCCCGCGAAGAAGATCCGGCGGAGCCACGGGATGCCCAGATCCTTCCATGAGCCCATCTTGGACTTGTAGTCCTCCACGGCCATGGCCTTGACTTCCTCGAACTCCTTGCGGGCCTCCGCCTGCGACCGTATGCGCTGCAGCACGCTGAGCGTCTCGCCGAAGCTGCCGCTGGAGGCCAGCCAGCGCGGGCTCTCGGGCATGAAGTTCGTCCCGATCCAGAGCGCGATGGCCGGCAAAGTGGCGATGACCAGCATCCAGCGCCAGATCCCAAGGGGCTCCCCAAAAGAATTGCCCAGGTAGGCGTTGAAGACGAAGGCCAGCAGTTGGCCGGTGACGATCATCAGCTCGTTCTGGGTGACGATCCGCCCGCGGCGGTCGCTCGGCGACACCTCGGCAAGGTAGACCGGGACAGTCACGGAGGCGCCGCCCACGGCCAGGCCCAGGACGAACCTGGCCGCGATCATCACCTCGGTGTTCGGCGAAAAAGTGCAGGCAAGCGTGCCGGCGAGGAAGAGGACCGCCAGCACCATGATCATCTTCCGGCGCCCGTTGCGGTCCGCCAGCCGGCCACCGAACAGGGCACCGAAGGCTGCGCCAAACAGCAGGGACGACGTGACCAGGCCCTCGGTGAGCGGCGTCAGCCCGAGGTCCTCCTGCATATACGGCAGCGCACCATTGATCACACCTGTGTCGTAGCCGAAGAGCAGGCCGCCAAAGGTGGAGATGATGATGACGGTGCGCAGGACCCGCTTGTGGTTTCCGGGCCGGCCGGCCGTTTCCTTCCCAGGAACAGGCGCACTCACAGGCTTACCTTCTGGACGTACTGCTTCATGGCTTCCGGGCCGGGTTGCCCGGCTGTTTGGTGAAGTACCGCAGCCCGTACGACGCATGGTGGTCAAGAGTGAATTTCACATAAACAGTCCATTGTGGATGAGTCAGGACAGGGACGCAAAAGGGGACGGACGGCTCCGCCCCCTTTCCGGTCCTACTTGTAGAGGTCGGGCTTGGCCGCCAGCTTCACGGCGACCTTTTCGCCGTTCTTTTGCGCTTCAACACCTGCTTCGCAGCACGCGGCGGTGGCGTACCCGTCCCAAGCGGAGGGGCCGCCTATTTCGCCCTTAAGCGCCGCGTCCACCCACGACTGGATCTCGACGTCGTACGCCGGACCGAAGCGCTCCTCGAAGCCGGGGGTGACGTGGCCGCCCCAGCGGCCGGAGCTGCGGGTGTAAGGTCCCCTGTCGCCGCCGATGCTGACGATGCCGTCCTCGAAGGAGGCCTGGGTGGCCACCTCGTAGCCGAACTTGGCGTTGACGTAGATTTCGACGTCGGCCAGGACGCCGGACTCGGTCTCGATCAGGACGTGCTGGGGATCGTGCTGCCCGTTCGGGGCGTTCCGGGTGGGCTTGCCCAGGCGTACCTGGACGCTGGTGATTTCCTCGCCGGTGAAGAACCGGATGGCGTCGAATTCGTGGACCACGGAGTCGTTGATGAGCATCTCGTTCGTGAAGCCGGCGGGGGTGCTCGGGTTACGGTGCTGGTGGTGCAGCATCAGCAGTTCGCCCAGTTCGTGGTTGCGGATGATCGAGCCCAGCGTGGCGTATTCAGCGTCGAAGCGGCGCATAAAGCCCACCTGGATGCGTTTGTGGCCCAGCGCCACCTCGGCCTCGACGATCTTCCAGGAGGATTCGGCGTCGGGAGTGAGCGGCTTTTCGCAGAGGATGGGGATGTCCTTGGCAAGGGCCTTGAGCAGGATGTCCTCGTGCAGGAAGCCCGGGGTGGCGATCAGGACGGCGTTGACGTCGCCGTTGTTCAGGGCCTCCTCGGCATCCGCCAGGGCCACGGCGCCCGGGATTCCTTCAGTGGCGGCCTGGGCGCGGGCGAGGTCGACGTCCACGACGGCGGCAACGTCGGCTCCGTGGATGCGCTTGCTGAGGCGCTGGATGTGGTCGGTGCCCATGCGGCCTGCGCCGATGACGGCAACGCGGAGGGTTCCAGTCATTGTTCTGTCCTTTGTGGTCTCAGTGGCGGGGGTTAGCTGACGGCGGTGCGGGAGCCGCAGGACAGCAGGTAGTTGCGGGTGCGCTTGGCGATCGGCATGGGAACGTCGAAAGCCACCGGGTACATGTCCTGCTCCACGATGCCGAAGATGGGCCGATCCAGGGCCTCCACGGCTTCGACGACCGCGCGGAGGTCCGGCAGGCCGTTGGGCGGTTCGGTCATAACGCCGGCCAGGTTGGCTGCTGCCCAGGTCATGTTTTCCTCGTTGACCTTCCTGAGGATCTCCGGGTTGACCTGCTTCAGGTGCAGGTAGCCGATCCGGTCCGGGTAGTTCTTGATCAGGTCCAGGCTGGAGGCGCCACAGTATTCCGCGTGTCCGGTGTCCAGGCAGAGGTTCAGGTACTGCGGGTCGGTGGCGGCCAGCAACGTTTCGATGTCCGCCTGCGCACCCACGTGGGAGTCGGCGTGGGAGTGGAACTGCTGCTTCAGCCCGAAGTCCTCCAGCAGGGTCTTGCCCAGGCGGTTATGGCCGGCGAACAGGTCGCTCCATGCCTTTTCGCCCAGCGTGCCGCTTTCCACGGCTTCGCCGGTGACGTCGTCGCGCCACATCGCCGGGATGACCACGATGTGCTCGCCGCCCATGGCAGCGGTCAGCTCAGCCGCTTTGCGGGCCGGCTCCCAGGCGGTTTCCCACTGGTCCAGGCCCCGGTGGAAGGCGGTAAACACGGTGCCGGCGCTGACCTTCAGGTCCCGCTGCTTGAGTTCTTCCGCCAGGCGGGTGGGGTCGGTGGGCAGGTAGCCGTACGGTCCCAGTTCGATCCACTTATAGCCGGACTCGGCCACCTCGTCGAGGAAGCGTTCCCAGGGGGTCTGCTTGGGGTCGTCCGCGAACCACACGCCCCAGGAGTCCGGCGCCGTGCCGATGATCAGCTTGTTCTCTACGTCAGTCATTGCCTGTTCCTTTGAATCGATTGCTCCGCAGTTGTCGTTTTGGTCGTTCAAAACGACAGGTACGGAGCAATCGATGGGTTGTAGATCGGTGTCAGTTGGAGGGGAAGTTGTAGGAGGCGCCTGAGGCGTGGTGGGTTTCGGGCCAGCGGGAGGTGACGACCTTGCCGCGGGTGTAGAAGGAGACGCCTTCGGGGCCGTAGATGTGCTTGTCGCCGAACAGGGATGCTTTCCAGCCGCCGAAGGAGTGGTAGGCCACGGGGACGGGCAGGGGGACGTTGATGCCGATCATGCCCACGGTCACGGAGCGCTGGAATGTGCGGGCGGCGGCGCCGGAGGAGGTGAAGATGGCGGTGCCGTTGCCGTAGGGGTTGGCGTTGATGAGCTTGATGCCGTCTTCGAGGGTGTCGACGCGGACGACGACGAGGACGGGTCCGAAGATTTCTTCCGTGTAGGCGGTCATTTCGGTCTTCACGTGGTCGAGCACGGTCGGGCCGACCCAGAAGCCGTTTTCGTGGCCGGGAACGACGAGGTCGCGGCCGTCCACCACCATGGCGGCGCCGGCAGCTTCGGCTTCGGTGACGATCCTGACGATGCGTTCCTTGGAGGCCGGGGTGATGACCGGTCCCATTTCGGCGTCGGGGGCGGTGCCGTTGTTGACCTTGACGGCTTCGGCGCGATCCTGGACTTTCGCGACCAGGGCGTCGGCGGCGTCTCCGACGGCGACGGCGACGGAGATCGCCATGCAGCGTTCGCCGGCGGATCCGAACGCGGCGGCGGCGAGGTGGTCGGCGGCGTTGTCCAGGTCGGCGTCGGGCAGGATGATGGCATGGTTCTTCGCCCCGCCCAGGGCCTGGACGCGTTTGCCGTGCTTGGTGGCGGTCTCGTGGACGTACTGCGCGATCGGGGTGGAGCCGACGAAGGAGATGCCGTCCACGTCCGGGTGGGTCAGGAGACCGTCGACGGTTTCCTTGTCGCCGTGCAGTACCTGGAACACACCGTCCGGCAGGCCGGCTTCCTTCCACAGCTTGGCCAGGAGCAGTGAGGCGGAGGGGTCGCGTTCGGAGGGTTTGAGGATGAACGCGTTGCCGGTGGCGATGGCCATCGGCGCCATCCACAGCGGCACCATCACGGGGAAGTTGAACGGGGTGATGCCCGCAACGACGCCGAGCGGCTCGCGGAAGGAGAAGACGTCGATGCCGGTGGAGACCTGGTCGGAGTAGTCGCCCTTGAGCAGGGTGGGGATGCCGCAGGCGTATTCCACTACTTCCAGGCCGCGGCCGATCTCGCCCTTGGCGTCGGAGAGGACCTTGCCGTGTTCGGCCGTCACCAGCTGCGCGAGGTCGTCCACGTGGGCGGCGACGAGTTCTCGGAACTTGAACAGCACGGCGGTGCGCTTGGCCAGGGAAATGTCGCCCCAGGTATCGGCGGCCTTGCGGGCGGCGGCGACGGCGGTTTCCAGGTCGGCACGGTTAGCCAGGCGCAGTTCGCCGGACACGGCACCGGTGGCCGGGTTGTACACGTTCGCGGTGCGGTCACCCGCGCCAGGAGTCTCGGCTCCGTTGAGAAAGTGGTTGATGACAGTCGTCTCAGTGGTGATGGCAGTCATGGGACTCTTCCTTGAGTAGTGAAAAAGTGTGGTTAGCCGAGCAGTTTGCGCTGGCGTGACTTGTGGTCGACGTACGTCTGGAAGGCCTGCCTGGTGGATTCCAGTTCGGAAACCTGGGAGACTGGGACGTCCCACCAGGACTCGGAGGACGGGGCGTCCAGGAGCGGATCGGACTCGACGTGGATCAGGATCGGACCTGTGCCCTCGGGGGCGGCCTTGGCGTCGCGGATGGCCTGCTCGAGTTCGGCGATGACCTTCTCCCCGGGTTCGATCCGGATGACCTTCACGCCGAGGGACTGGGCGTTCAGTGCCAGGTCCACGGGCAGGGTCTCGCCGTCGTCGAAGCTGTGCTGTTCCTCGTCCAGCGCCCGGTACTTCGTGCCGAAGCGCTGCGAACCGACGGATTCAGACAAGGAGCCGATGGAGGCGTAGCCGTGGTTCTGGATCAGGACCACGATCAGCTTGATGCGTTCGGCGACGGCGGTGACCAGTTCGGTGTGCATCATGAGGTAGGAGCCGTCCCCCACCATCACGACGACGTCCCGCACCTGTCCGCCTGACGCGCCGGCCGCCGTCGTGCTTTTCGCTTCGGCGATCGCTGCGCGCTTGACGCCCAGGCCCCCGGGGATTTCGTAGCCCATGCAGGAGTAGGCGTACTCCACGTGGTAGCCGAACGGGTCGCGGACCCGCCACATCTTGTGCAGGTCCCCGGGCAGCGAACCCGCCGCGCAGATGACGACGTCGCGGGCGTCCATGGCCCGGTTGGTGGCGCCGATGATCTCGTTCTGCGCCGGCAGCGGGGTGTAGCGGGTGTCGAAGGCCTCGTCCACGGTGGCGTTCCAGCGCTTCTTCTCCGCCGCGACCTTCTGCTCCAGGTCCGCGCCTACACGGTAACCGCCCAGGGCTGCGTTGAGCTTGACCAGGGCCTTGCGGGCGTCGGCGACGATCGGCAGCGCTGTGCCGTGCTTGTAGGCGTCGATCGGGGACACGTTGATGTTCACGAACTTCACGTCCGGGTTCTGGAACGCGGTCCGGGACGCGGTGGTGAAGTCCTCGTAGCGGGTGCCGATGCCGATGATCAGGTCCGCCCCGGCAGCGATGGCGTTGGCCGCCGTCGTGCCAGTGGAGCCAATGGCCCCCAAGGAGAACTCGTGATCCCAGGGGAGCACGCCGACGCCGGCCTGGGTGTTGCCCACCGGGATGCCGGTCATCTCGGCGAACTTCGCGAGTTCGTCGTTGGCGTAGGCGTAGAGGACGCCGCCGCCGGCGATGATGAGCGGACGCTTCGCGGCGCGGATGGCCGCGGCGGCGCGGGCGATGTCGTCGTCGTCAGCGTCGGGGCGGCGGATCCGCCACTCGCGTTCGGCCAGGAACTCGGCGGGGACGTCGAACGCTTCGGCTTGGACGTCCTGCGGCAGGGAGATGGTCACCGCGCCGGTCTCGGCGGGGTCGGTGAGGACGCGCAGGCCGTTGTGGAACGCGGAGAACAACTGCTCCGGCCGGTTCACGCGGTCAAAGAACTTGGACAACGGCCGGAACGCGTCGTTGACGGTGACGTCGTAGGCGTAGGGCTGCTCCAGCTGCTGCAGCACGGGGTCGGCGGCGCGGGTAGCGAATGTATCGCTCGGCAGCAGCAGCACGGGCAGCCGGTTGGTGGTGGCCAGTGCCGCGCCGGTCAGCAGGTTCGACGAACCCGGCCCAATGGAGGTGCTGACCGCGTAGGTCTGGCGGCGACGGGTGTGCCGGGCGTACCCGACGGCCTGGTGGACCTGGGCCTGTTCGTTCCGGCCCTGGTAGTACGGCATCAGGGCGGGGTCCTGCTGCTGATACTGCTTCAGCGCCTGGCCCACGCCGGCCACGTTGCCGTGCCCGAAGATCCCGAAGGTGCCGGGAATGAGCCGCTCACGGTAGTCAACGCCGCCCACCGTGTCCACGGTGTACTGCCGGGAGAGGTATTCGACGACGGCCTGCGCCACCGTCATTCTGCGTGTTCCTGTTGTTGTGGCCATGGCTAGTTCTCCAGGAGTTCTGTGGTGTGGTGCAGGAGCGAAGCTGCCGCGGCGACGGCGCCGGCGACGTCCCCGTCTGCGGGGTAGAGCAGGGTCCGGCCCACCGTGAGGCCCTGCACGCCGGGCAGGGCCAGCGCGGCACCCCAGGTGGCGAAGACCTCGTCCTGGGACCCGTCCGGGTCACCGCCCAACAGGACGGTCGGCATGGTGGTGGCAGCCATGACCCGTTCCATCTCCGCGACGACCGGCAGCTTCATCCAGGTGTAAGCGCTGGTGGAACCCAGGCCCTCGGCGATCGCGATGGACTTGATCACGGCGTTGGGAGACAGGTCGTTGCGGACCCGCCCGTTCTCACGGACCGACAGGAACGGCTCCACCATCGCGATCAGCTTCCGTTCGGCCAGGGAGTCGATGGAACGTGCCGTGGCCTCCAGGGTGGCAACCGTGTCCGGGTCGCCCAGGCAGATCCGGGTCAGCATCTTCCCGCCATCCGCGCCCAAGGCCTCCAAAGCGGCGGCAGTGTGGCCCGTGAACCGGTCATCGAACTCGTTGACCAACCCGGCCAGGCCGCCGCGGTTCATGGAACCGAACAGGAGCTTGCCGTCCAGGGCACCCAGCAGGAGCAGGTCATCCATGATGTCCGGGGAGGCCAGCACACCATCAACGGCAGGGTTCGCCAACGCGATCTGGAGGCGGTCCAGCAACTGCCGGCGGTCCGCCATCGCCACAGGATCGGAACCGACAGCCAGGGCGCCGCGGGCCGGGTGGTCAGCGGCGACAATGAAGTTCTGCCGGCCTGCCTTCAGGCCCGGGTGGCGGCGGCGTGCCTTCGCGGCGCGAGCCACCGCGCCTGGATCTTCGAGACGGATGATGCTCAGGTGCTCATAGCGGCGCGGGTCATCATCCACGGCATTGTTCGATGCTAGGGGTGTGAGGGTCACAGTGCTGCTCCTTCGGTGGCAAGCTGAACGGTGCCGGGGACGGCGCGGCCGCGTTCGGCCAGCAGCGAGGTGACCTCGTCCGGCGTCGGCATCGCATCGGCGCAGGAGAGGCGGGAGGCTACGATGGCACCGGCGGCGTTCGCGTAGTCCAGGACCTGGGCCAGCGGCCAGCCGGACAACAGACCGTGGCAGAACGCGCCGCCAAAGGAATCGCCGGCACCCAGTCCGTTCAGGGTTTCCACCGGCACGGGCGCGGAAACCACGCGCTCCGTACGGGTCTTCGCCATCACGCCCTCCGGACCGAGCTTGACGACGGCGATTTCCACACCGGCCGCCAGCAACCGGTCCGCCTGCTCATCCGGCGTTCCCTCACCGACGGCGACGGCGCATTCCTTGTCATTGCCGATGGCGACCGTGACGTGCGGCAGGATCTTGGCGACCTCGGCACGGGCCTCTTCCTCGGAGGCCCAGAACATGGGGCGGTAGTCCAGGTCCAGGACGGTGAACTGTCCCTCGGCAAGTTCGGTCCGGGGACGGGCCTCGTGCGCGGCGATGTGGGCGGACCGGGACGGTTCCTGGGACAGGCCGGTCACCGTGGACCAGAAAATCCCCGCCTTCCGGATGGCGTCCAGGTCCAGCTCTTCGGCCTTGATCTGCAGGTCCGGAGCGGTGGGAAACCGGCCGTAGAAGTACAGCGGGAACTCATCGGTGGCCGGCTTGATCGCACAAAACGTCGCCGGCGTCTGCAGGCCGGCGACCGGCGTCACGAACGAATCGTCCACATTGAACCTGCGCAGTTCGCGATGCAGGTACGCACCGAAGGGATCATCCCCAGTCCGGGTGATGACCCCGGTCCGGCGGCCGTGGCGGGCAGCGGCAACGGCAACGTTGGACGGCGAACCACCCAGGTATTTGCCGAAGGAATTAACGTCCTCCAGGCCAACCCCGATGTCGTTCGGGTAAATATCAACGCTGATGCGCCCGATCGTAAGAAGCTCGTGGATCACGGGAATCGCGGACCTTTCTGGTGTGGAACTTTTGCCCCTTGACGGGATGGAGTTCCGGGACTGGCAGGCCGTGGTGTGGGCCACACGCACTACTTTGCCTTAGAACAAATGTCCCGTCAAACGTTTGTACTGACATATTTACAACTGGGGCGAAGTTCCCGCCCATGGCTTCATGGGCGGGCGCCCCCGCGCTACTTCTTGGGAACAGCCAGTTCGCCTGTCACGTATTGGGCGCGGCCGAAGCCGAACGACCAGTCGCCAGCCGTATTTTCGACATAGCCAATGAAGACGTCCTCGCCAGCCACCCCCAGGGCAGCAAGCCTGTCGGCCACTGCGGCAAAGAGTTTCTGCTTGGCTTCCTGGGTACGCCCCTCCTGCGTGAAGATCTGGATCATCACTACTCCCCGGCTGCGATCAAAGCCGAGTCCCGCGTCCTGGGCGAAAATCCGTCCCTGCGGGTGCTCGGTGAGGATATGGAAGTAGTCGCGTTCCGGAATTCCATATTCGGCGAGGATGGCGTCATGGATTCCGCGGCTCAGCTGCTGCAGTTCCAAGGACGTGCGTCCTTCGTTGACATCAATGCGGACCAGCGGCATGAAAGTTTCTCCCTCAACTAGTTTGTCCTGACATAATAACAAATAAGACTTCAGGGGCGACAAGACCCCTTGAAAGGGAACAGCAGTGGGGTTACGCTTAATCAATCAATAAGTTGATAAACAAGAAAGTTGATTAGGGACTCGACATGACTGATAACGCGGAGCTGGACTCAGCGTTCCTGGCCTTGGCCGACCCAGTCCGCCGCAGCATCATCGCCCGCTTGAGCCGCGGCCCGGCCACGGTCAATGAGTTGGCGGAACCCTTCGAGATTTCCAAGCAGGCAGTCTCGAAGCACATCCAGGTACTCGAGCAGGCGCAGCTGGTGACCCGCAGCAGGGATGCCCAGCGCAGGCCCGTCCACCTGAACCCCGCACGGCTGGAGGCGCTCACTGCCTGGATTGACCAGTACCGGTTGGTCCGCGAGGAGCAGTTCCGCAGCCTCGATGCCGTGCTTGAATCCAGCGCCGGGCAAACGGCGCCAACGGCAAAGGAAGACAAATGAGCAATCCACTGACGATCACCGCGCCTGAGGGACTTCCCTACATCGACTTCGAGCGGGAGTTCGACTATCCGGTGTCGGACGTATTCCGCGCCCACAAGGACCCCGAATTGGTGGCCCAATGGCTGGGACCGCGGGGCATGAAAATGGAGATGGATTTCTACGATTTCCGCACCGGCGGGAGCTACCGGTACATCCACACCGGCCCCGACGGGGTGCCGTACGAGTTCCGGGGAATCTTCCACACCGTGCGCGAGAACGAGTTTGCCCTGCAGACTTTCGAGTTTGGCGGCTATCCGGATTCGGTCAGCCTGGAGTCCATGACCTTTGAGGAGCTCGACGGCGGCCGGTGCCGGTTGCGGGGCCACGCCATGTACCAGAGCATGGAGGCGCGGGACGGCATGCTGCACTCAGGCATGGAAGGCGGCATGTCCGAAGGCTACGAGCGGCTGGATGAACTCCTGGCGGGCGCGTCGGCCTGACGCAGGAGGAGGGCTTCGTCCAGTACGCGGCCCAGGTTCGTGGCGTCGTGGGCAAAGCGGCCCAGGAAGAGCCCGTCCGCAGCCGGCAGTTGGGGAAGCAGCTCCGGCCCCGCGCTGCCGCCGTAGATGAGGGGGCAGTCCGGACCCAGCTCGGCACGGATCTGCGCCAGGACGGCGTTGACATGCTTCGGCGGGGCCGGCTCCTGCGCCCCGATGGCCCACACCGGTTCGTAGGCCAGGACCAGGCGGCGCAGCAAGCCAGAGTCGCCGCCGGTTGCAGCACGGACCTGCTCCACGCAAAAGGCGGCGGCTGCTCCGGCGTCGATCCTCTCCGGCTCCCCAATGCAGAGCAGCGGGGTGAGGGATTGCCCGACGGCGGCACGCACCTTGCGTGCCACCACGGCGTCGTCCTCACCGAAGAGTTTGCGCCTTTCGGCATGGCCTATCTCGACGAGTGAGACGCCGAGTTCGGCCAGCATCCCGGGGCTGACTTCCCCGGTCAGCGGCCCGTCCCCCCACGCGCAGTTCTGCGCGCCGAGGAGTACCGGCGAGCCGGCCAGGATGCGGGCGGCAGGCTCGAGGACCGGGAAGGACGGGATGACGAAGACCCGGATGGGAGAATCCTGGACGCCGGAGCCCGTACCCAGTCCCGGCCTGTCATCGACAATGGAACGCACCTCCGACAGCCAGCGCAGGCTCGCCTGGTACCCCATGTACATCTTCGTGCTGACACCGATGTAGAGGGGTCCGTTGCCTGTGCTGCTGCCGGAGGTGCTCATGGTTTCCTTGCCTGGATGGGGGACGGCTCAGTCGAGCAGGTCGTCGGCCTTGTTCTTGAACCGCTTGGTGGCGTACATCATTGCGGCGGCCACGAATGGCAGGACACCCAGCGCGTAGACACCCATGGAGCCGGTGGGCGATTGGGTTGCCTCGTTGACGGCGGTCCGGAGGATCGGCGCCACGAAGCCGCCCAGGTTACCCAGCGAGTTGATCAGGCCGATGCCGGCTGCGGCGGCTGAACCGGCGAGGAACGCTGTGGGATAGGACCACACCACCGGTCCGACGGCCAGGAAGCTGCAGACAGCCAGGGTTATGAAGATCATGCCCAGGAACGGCTGGTGGTTTGTGCCCGCCCAGGCCGAGCCGAAGATGCACAGGCCTGTGGAGATGAACAGGATGGTGCCGAACTTGCGGCGCTTGGCCACCGTGTCCGCGGCCTTGCCGATGAAGTAGCAGGCGAAGATGCCGAAGAACCACGGCACGGCGATCAGCAGGCCGACGGCGAGCCCCACCTTCTGTCCGGTCAGCGACGATACCTGCTGCGGCAGGAAGAACGTCACGCCGTAGACGGCGATCTGCAGGCAGAAGTAGATCAGGGTGAAGTACCAGACGCGGCCGTTGCGCAGGGCCGCGAGGATGCCGCGCGGGCCGTGCTCGTCCTTGACGGTGTCCTCCAGCGCCATGACTTCCTTCAGCGCGTATTTCTCGTCTTTGCTGAGGAACTTGGCCTTCTCCGGGCCATTGATCAGGAAGAAGAACGCCGCAATGCCTGCCAGCACGGCCAGCATGCCTTCGACGAAGAACATGACCTGCCACCCGCGCAGGCCGGGCACCTGGTCACCGATGTTAATCAGCCAACCGGAGAGCGGGTTGCCAATCATCTGGGAGAAGGGCTGGGCCAGGTAGAAGATGGCGAACATCTGCACGCGGACCTTGTTGGGGAACCACTCTGCGAGGTACATGATCACGCCGGGGAACAGGCCGGCTTCGGTCACGCCCAGCAGGAACCGAAGGACCACGAACGAGGTCTCACCCTGGACGAAGGCGAAGCACGCGGAGACGATGCCCCAGGTGATGGCAATCCGGGCCAGCCAGATCTTGGCGCCCACCTTCTTGAGGAGCAGGTTGCTGGGGATTTCAAAGATGGCGTAGCCGATGAAGAAGATGCCTGCGCCCAGGGCGAAGGCTGCGGCGGACACTCCCTTGTCCGTTCCCAGGGCCGCCTCGGCAAAGCCGACGTTGGTGCGGTCAAGGAACGAAACGACGTAGAGGATGACCAGCATCGGCATGAGCCGGCGGGCCGCCTTGTAAATCGCGGACTTCAGGACCGGACGGGCCAGAAGCTCCTTGGATGTTGCGGTGGTTTCTGACACAACACTCTCCTTCGAGTGGTGACGTTGGTGGTGCCCCGCAGGCCGGCGGCCGGCGGGTTTTGGATGGCGCCTGCTTTCCTGACAGCGGAAGGCGGGTGCCGTTAGTGCATGTACAGGCCGCCGTCGACGTTCAGCGTCTGGCCGGAGATGTAGCCGGCGTCCTCGCCGATAAGGAAGGAAATGGCCGCCGCGACATCCCGGGTGGTGCCCACGCGGTTCACCACGAGGTCCTTCACCAGCTCATCCTTGCGTTCCTCGCTGAGGGTGCCGCCCATGATGTCCGTATCGATCGGGCCCGGCGAGATGGCGTTGACGGTGATGTCGTACTCGCCCAGTTCGCGGGCGGTGGCACGGGTCAGGCCGATGACGCCCGCCTTCGCCACGGAGTACGGGGTTTTGCTGAAGGTTCCGCCGCCGCGCTGCGCCGAGACCGAGGAGATGTTGACGATCCTGCCGAGCCGGTTCTTCGCCATGGACTCGGCGGCCCGGCGGGTGGCGTAGTGGACGCCGTTCATGTTGATGTTGACCACGCGGTCCCACTCCGCCCCGTCGAGTTCCAGGTAGGGAACCGGAGAACTGACCCCCGCGATGTTCGCGAGCGCCACCAGCTGGGGCAGTTCGGCCTCAATTTCGTCGATGGCGGCGCGGACGGACGCCTCGTCACCGATGTTGGCCCCGGCGCCGTGGGCTTTGACGCCGTGCTTTTCGGCCAGTTCCCTGGCGAGATTCTTGCTGGCCGCGTCATCGAGGTCGATCACGCCGACGTTCCAGCCGCGCTCGGCAAGGTAGTCGGCGGTGGCACGGCCGATGCCGCGTTCGGAGACGGCACCGGTAACGATGACGGTGCGGTCTGCGGGAAATGCTGTCATGAAGTGTTCCTTTGTATGGAGGGTCGGCGCGCTGCAGTCCAAAAAGCTCAGGACAGCGGGGCCGGGCCCAGTTCCTCGATGAGCTTCTGCATGGCCACGTACGCCTTGTTCCGGTAGGCCACCAGGGCTGCGGTACGGTCGGCGGGGACGTCGAGGAAGCCGGAGCCGGTCTTGGTGCCAAGCTGGCCGGCGTCGACCTTTTCCTGGAGGATCTTCGGGGTGGCGAACCGCTCCGGGAAGCCGGTCTGCAGCGACTTGTAGCAGAAGGCGTACACGTCCAGGCCGGCCATGTCGGCGATGGCGAAGGGGCCGAAGAAGGGCAGGCGGAAGCCGAAGGTGGTGCGGACCAGGGTGTCCACGTCTTCGGCGCTGGCGATGCCTTCCTCCACCACCTGGGCAGCTTCGTGGAAGAGGGCGTACTGGAGCCGGTTCAGCACGAAGCCGGTGACGTCCTTGACGGTGGCGGTTTCCTTGCCGGTCTCCCCCACGATGGTGCGGGCGGCCTGGACGGTTGCCTCGGAGGTCCCTTCATGCGGGATGACTTCTACGCCGGGGATGAACGGGGCCGGGTTGGAGAAGTGGACGCCCAGGAAGCGCTCCGGGTTTTCCACTACCTCGGCCAGCTTGGCGATGGAGATGGTGGAGGTGTTGGAGCCGATGATGGCGTCAGGCCGGGCGGCCGCGCTGATCCGGCCCAGGGTGGCGTGCTTGATCTCGAGGACTTCCGGCACGGCCTCCTCGATGTACTCGGCGTCCGCCACTGCTTCTTCGATGTCCTTGGCGGCCCAGAGGTTTTCCTTGAGCAGGTCCGTGGCGTTGGCCGGGAAGAGGCCTGCCGCGACGAACTCGTCGGATTCCTTCAGCAGCCGTTCGTAGTTGCCCTGGGCGATTTCGGCAGAGACGTCCGCCAGAGCCACACGGGCTCCGGCGAGTGCCAGGACCTGGGCGATTCCGCCGCCCATGTAACCGGAGCCGACGACGGCGATGTTGCGGGTGCTCATTTGGTTTCAAGTCCTTCCGACGCGCCCTCATAGGAGCAGATGGCGTCTACTTTGGCCGCGGATGCGGAGTTTTCATCGAAGCGGTAGTTGAGCCATTCGCCCACCAGCTTCTTGGCAAGTTCCAGGCCGATGACGCGCTGGCCCATGGTCAGCACCTGTGCGTTGTTGGACAGCACCGAGCGTTCCACCGAGTAGCTGTCGTGCGCGGTAACGGCCCGGATGCCCGGGACCTTGTTGGCTGAAATGGCGACGCCCAGCCCGGTTCCGCAGATCAGCAGGGCGCGGTCCGCTTCGCCGGCGGCCACCTTGCGGGCCGCGGCGACTGCCAGGTGGGGGTAGGCCGTGGCGTCGTCGGCGCCGACTCCCACGTCCTCCACCGAGGCAACGCGGGGGTCCGCCTCCAGCAGTTCACGCAGGGCGTTCTTGTATTCCACGCCGGCTTCGTCGTTGCCGACGACGATGCGCCAGCCCGGCTGGGATTGCTCAGTCATGAGGGTTCTCCTTTAGTGGCTTTCGATGGTGGCGGCGTAGTCGGCTACCCTGCGGGCGATAAGGCCGAAGGAGACGGCGCCGGGATCCGGGTGGCCCAGGCTCTTCTCTGCCAGAGGACGGGCGCGCCCCTTCTTCGGGCTGAGCGCGGCAGTCGCGTCAGCGGCCTCTGCCGCCGCCTCCGCTGCCGCACGAAGGCTGCCGGCCAGGCTGCCGCCGTCGTCAAGTGCCTTGGCGAAGGTGTCAGCGAAGGGAAGCAGCGCGTCCACCATGGTCTTGTCTCCGGCTTCGGCCTTGCCCAGGGTGACAATGGCGTCGCGAAGGGCGTTGACAGCCGCCGCTGCGTCTGCCGATGTGTAGGAATCCTTGCTGCCCAAGGTCCTCCCGACGGCGGTGACGGCCGCACCCCAGAGGGCACCGGAAGTACCGCCGGCACGTTCGGCCCATTGCTCCCCCGCCGCCGCGAGGAGTTCCTCAAGGCCGGCGCCGGCAGCGTGCGACTTTTCCGCGGCGGCAACGGCGGCGTCCACACCGCGGCGCATGCCGATGCCGTGGTCCCCGTCCCCGGCAATGGCGTCCAGCTTCCCGAGTGCCTCCTCATGTTCGACGACGACTGCCTGGGCTTCCTTCAGCGCGCCCACCGCGGTGGCGGCAAGGGCTGTCGAGGCGGCGGTCGCGTCGAGGGCGGGCGCGGTTGCTTCCTCCGCCAGGGACGCCACGGACCGTGCCTTGCGGGGCGCCAGGTTGCCTTTGCGGAAAGCGGGCGTGTCAGCCGGGGCGGACCAGAACTTCTCCAACTCATCGTCCAGCCAGAACAGCGTCAGGGACAGGCCGGACATGTCCAGGCTCGTGACCAGCTCACCGCACTCGGGTTCCACGATTTTGAGTCCGGCCGCAGTCAACAGGGCCTCGATCCTCCCGAACAGCAGGAACAGCTCGTCATATTTGACCGTGCCGAGGCCGTTGAGGATCGGCACAACGCGGGTGCCTGAGTTTTCCGGCTTGTCCTTCAGCAGCCCGTCCACCAGCAGCTTGGCAAGCTCGCTGGCGGTGGGCAGCGGCTGCTCCGAGATGCCCGGTTCGCCGTGGATGCCAAGCCCCACGGACATCATGCCTTCGGGCACCGTGAACAGCGGCTCGCCGGCTCCCGGCAGGGTGCAGCCGGCGAAAGCCACGCCGAGTGAGCGGGTGTGGTGGTTGGCCTTGACGGCGAGGCGCTCCACCTCGTCAAGGTCCAGCCCGGCCTCCGCTGCCGCCCCGGCCACCTTGAAGACCGTGAGGTCACCGGCGATGCCGCGGCGCTTGCCGATTTCGCCGGGCGGAGCGCTGGCGATGTCATCGGTGACCAGGACCGTGCGGGTTTCGATGCCCTCGGCGTTCAGCTTTTCCTGGGCCTGCCCGAAGTGCAGGACATCACCGGCATAGTTGCCGTAGCTGAGCAGGACCCCACCACCGGTTTGGGATGCCTTGGCCACCCGGTACACCTGGCCTGCGGAGGGGGAAGCGAACATGTTGCCGCAGGCACTTCCGGCAGCGAGCCCGGCCCCCACCAGGCCGGCGAAGGCCGGGTAGTGGCCGGAGCCGCCGCCGATGACCACCGCCACCTGCCCTGCGGGTGATTCGGTGGAGCGGACCACACCGCCGTCAACGCGGGCAACGTACTGGCGGTTGGCGGCGACGAAGCCGTCGAGGGCGTCGTCTGCGAACTGCGCTGGATCGTCAAATATCTTTGTCATGATTCCTCGTTGAACCTGTGGGGATGGCTCTGCCGGTCAGCGTGCGGGGACAGCGGCGGGGGTCTGCCGCCCCTGGGCGACCAGGCTGGTGCCCAGGGCGTAGCTGTCACGCTTGGGCAGGACCTGGCGCCGCAGGTAGTCCTGGTTGGCGGCCGTGACGCTCAGGCCGTCTCCGCCGTAGTGCTCGGTGCAGATGACGCCCTGGAAACCGACGGAAAGGGCGAACTGGAACGCCTCTCGGTAGCTGATGAGGCCGGATTCCATGGGGGCCGGGATGGCGACGTAGTGGTCGCGGGCCTGGTCCTCATCGCGGATGTAGTTCTTCACGTGCCAGTAGTTGGAGTACGGCAGCGTCTTGTGTACCAGTTCGCGCCAGTCCTCGATGGGACGGTGCAGGCGGATCAGGTTGCCCAGGTCCGGGTTCAGCCCGACGTTGGGCAGATCGATGTCCTGGACCAGCTGCACGGAGGAGTCCCCCGTTCCCAGATAGGTGTCCTCATACATCTCCAGCGACACCAGGAGCCCGAGTTCAGCCGCGTGCTTGCCTACTTCGCGAATGCGGCTTACGGCGTTGTTCCACGCCTCCTTGTCCCCCACCGGGTCCTTGTGGCCCTCAACCGTCCAGAACCAGAGCTGCTTCTGCTGCTCCGGGGTGATGGCCTGGTGCAGTCCGATCGAGACAACCTCGCAGCCGAGCTGGGCTGCGGCCTCCAGGGTGCGGTGGGTGTAGGCGAGGTTCTCTTCCCAGCGGCCTTCTTCGATCACGCTGCGGCGGATGGCGGAGATGGAGGGAAGGCCAAGGCCGGCGGCGGTTGCGGCAGCCTTCAGCTCGTCAAGCCGGCTGCTGGAGAGGTCACCGGGGCGGACCCAGCTGTCGGTGAGGTCGGCATTGGTGAAACCGGCGTCAGCCACCTCCTCGAAGACCTGCTGCCAGTCGCTGGCGGGGGCCTGCTGGGCGGTTGTCCCATCGGCCCGGGTCCCCGGGAACTGCAGCAGGGCAGCGGCGATGGGCCAGTTTTCGGCGGTGTACGGCATTGTCACTCCAGATCTAGAATCGCATTTCCTATAGGATCTACGTTGCTTGCGGCCCATGTCAAGGGGTTGAGGGTACTTCCTGCCCTGATAAAGGGGCCAGCGGAAGGGTCGGGCCAGGGCCGGCAGTGCCCTGGCGTGCTGGTGCTAGCTGCGCACTTCGCTGTCGTGCTGCGAGCGCTGCTTGACGCCCTCAATGTGGTCGATCATCTTTTGTCGCGCCAGCTCGGCGTCGCCGGACTCGAAGGCCCTGAGGATCTCGGTGTGCTCGGCGATGGCGTAGTCGGCATCAGTGACGCCCAGCCCGCCGAAGAAACGGAAACGCTGGACCTGTCCGCCCAGGGCGTTGTAGGCGGACAGCAGGAACTGGTTATCGGCTGATTCGGCGATGAGCCGGTGAAACCGTTCGTCGGCTTCCCAATAGGCGCGGAACTCGGCAAAGGACGGACCCCGCGGGGCGGCCTTCAGGTCCTCGATGGCCTGCTCCAGCTGACCGGTCAGTTGCTGGTCCGCGTGCTTGCAGGCCATGAATGCGTTGGCGGGCTCGATGACCAGCCGAGCGTCCATCAGGTCGGCCAGCTCGTCAGGGGTGAACAGCGGTGCCACCCGGTAACCGCGCAGGGCCATCCTCCGGACCATCCCGGTGGCCTCCAGCCGGGCGAGGGCCTCGCGGACGGGCGTCGGGGAGACGTCCAGTTCCCTGGCCATCCCGTCAATGCTGACGGGAGTGCCGGCCTCCAGCCTGCCGTCCATCAGGGCAACAAGCAGCGCCTCATAGACGTGGTCGGCGAGGACCTGCCTGCTCACGCCGCCGGAGGCCTGGTTCTTGGTTGCCATGTAGAAATCCTATAGCCGGTATACGCGCCGGAACGCGAGTGTGAAGCCCCTCCCGGGTGCCGTGCGGCCGGTGAGCCGCACGGCACCTTGGGCGTGGCGTCCGTCAGGAAACCTGCAGCCCGCCGTTGATGTCGTAGGTAGCGGCAGTGATGTAGCCGGCATCCTCGCCCAGCAGGAACGCGATCAGCGCCGCCACTTCCTCCCGGGTACCCACCCGGCCCATCATGATTCCCTCGGACATTTGGGCTTTGCGCTCGTCGGTCAGAGTTCCGCCCATAATGTCGGTGTCGATGGGGCCCGGGGCGATGGCGTTCACGGTGATGTTGTGTTCACCCACTTCGCGGGCCAGGGCACGGGTGAAGCCGAGGATGCCGGCCTTGGAGGCGCTGTAGGCCACCTTGGAGTAGGTGCCACCGCCACGCTGGGCCGAGATGGAGGAGATGCTGACGATCCTCCCGAGTTCACGCTCGATCATCCCCTTGAGGACACGCTGCGATACGACGAACGTGCCGCGCATGTTGATGGCGAAGACCTTGTCCCATTCCGCCACGGTGGTTTCCATGAAGGGTGTGGGCGAACTGATCCCCGCAAGGTTCACCAGTCCGACGATCGGCGGAAGCGACTGCTCGATCTCCGTGATGGCGCGGTCTACGGATGCCTCGTCCGAGACATCCGCACCCACGCCAATTGCCTTAACCGCCCGGTTGGCGCCGATTTCTGCGGCAGCGGCTTTGGCGTCTTCCGCGTTGATATCGAGGATGGCGATGGACCAGCCTTCGCTGGCCAGGCGGTCGGCGGTGGCGCGGCCGATGCCGCGGGCCGAGGCCGCCCCTGTCAGGACCGCGGTGCGCTCTGCGGGGAAGGTGTGCTGTGTAGTCATTGCTTTGTCCTAGTGGGTTTCGGCGGCAGGAACGGTGGCTCCGGGTGCGGAGACGCCTTCGGGCCGCTTGCGTGCATAAAGGTAGGTTGCGGCTGCGGTGACCGCCAGGCAGGCGGCCAGGAAGACCAGGCCGGTCTGGCTGTTCCCCGTGGCGTCCTTGAGGATGCCCACGATGTAGGGCGCCACGAAGCCGCCCAGGTTGCCGAGGGAGTTGACCATGGCAAGGCCGGCTGCAGCTGCGGCACCGGTCAGGGCCGCGGAGGGCATGGCCAGGAAGGGCGCGATCGCGGAGTAGATTCCCATGGCCGCCAGGGTCAGGAAGACCATGGCGAGCACTGCGTTGACCGGAAGCAGGAAGCCGGCGCCCAGGAGGCCGACGGCGGCCAGCACCATGCTCATGCTGGCGTGCCAGACGCGGTTGCCGGTACGGTCGGAGCGCTTGCTCCAGAAGTAGACGAACACCGCAGCGATTGCGTAAGGGATGAAGACGATGAACCCCACCTGGGTTGAGTCGAACTTTCCAAGCGCCTTGACGATGGTGGGCAGCCAGAGGCCGAGGCCGTAGATGCCGCACACGAGGCCGAAGTACAGCGCCGAGTAGGCGATGGTGCGGGGGTCCTTCAGGCCTGCGAGGAAGTTGTGGTTCCCGGCCTTCTGCTTGTGGGCCAACTCCTCGCTCATGGTGGTGGACAGCCATTCGCGCTCTTCCGGCGTGAGCCACTTGGCGTGCTCGGGCCGGTCCGTCATGACAAACGGGGTAATGATGCCCAGCACGATCGCCGGGATGCCCTCAAGGATGTACAGCCACTGCCATCCATGCAGGCCGGCCACCCCCTCAAGATTCAGGAGCATGCCGGAGACGGGAGCACCCAGGGCGTTGGAGATGGGCTGGGCAAGGATGAAGATGCCCAGTACGGTGACGCGCTGCGCTGCCGGGAACCACAGGGTCAGGTAGAAGAGGATCGCAGGGAAGAAGCCGGCTTCTGCGGCGCCAAGGAGGAAGCGGATGACGTAGAAGGTGGCCTCGCCGTTCACCAGGAACATGGCCGTGGCAAAGATACCCCAGCTAATCAGGATGCGGGCGATCCACTTGCGGGCACCAAAGCGGTACATGCCGCCGTTGCTGGGGATTTCCAGCAGTGCATAGCCCAGGAAGAAGATGCCTGCGCCCAGTCCGTAGGCGGCTTCTGTGATGCCGATGTCGCCCTGCATGCCGAGCTTGGCGAAACCGACATTGTTCCGGTCAAGGTAGGCGACGAAGTACAGCAGGACGATCAGGGGCATGAGCCTCCGGCGGACCTTGCGGAGGGTTGTCTCGCCGAGCTCGCTGAGGACGGGGGCGGCGGCACGGGAGCTCATCGCTGGCCTCCGGCAGTGATGTGGGGACCCTCAAAAAGGGAATGCGCGCGCATGAAGACTCCTTTGGCTGGCGGCATTAGATGGGGATTTTGATATCAGATGTCTGATGTCTGACTGAGATTCTAGTCACAGCGCAGCGCGAGCGTCAACACAGGGGGTGGGGCGTCCCTCAGGAGGTCTGCCCTCGGAGCGCCGTGAGCCGACAGGGACGCGGCTCAGGCCGTTCAGCGGGCAGTGGCACCGGTACGGCTGGACATGGCAAGGAACTGCTCGTAGTCCTCGAAGGTCTGGGTGATATGGGCGTCCATGGCGGAGCGGGCCGTGGCAGGATCACCCGCTGCGATGGCCGCCAGGACCATTTTGTGGTGGTGGATGGCATGGCGCTGCACGTCCGGGAACGCGGAGGTCTCGCGCCGCATGGCATAAAGCAGGGTTGAGAGCTGGCCGAGCAGTGCGGGCACAAACGGGTTGCCGGAGGCGCGCAGCACCGTGTCGTGGAAGGCGATGTCGGCCACGGTCAGCGCATCGACGTCCCCGGCGTGGTGTGCCGCCTCCATTTGCTCGACACTCTCCTGCAGGGCGGTCAGGTCCGCCGGGCGATGACGCGAGGCGGCCAGTTCAGCTGCCCCGGTCTCCACCATGCGGCGGACCTCCAGCAACCGAAGGGCCACTTGGTCGGAAGCCACTCCCCTGGAGGCGGCGCGCATGATGGCATCCAGCCCGGTCCAGCGTTCAGGCGGATTGACGAACGTGCCCAGGCCGCGCTTCACGTACACAACGTCCTGGGCTTTCAGTACATTCATCGCCTCCCGGGCCGTCAGCCTGCTGACACCGGATTCCTTTGCGATGTCAGCCTCGGGCGGCAGGGCGTCGTCGGCCTTAATCTCGCCGCTCAGGATGTGCTCCAGCACCTTGTCCACGACGGCGTCGACCAGGGTGGGTCGCTTTGCTGCCATCGTCATTCCCCTGCCTGCGCGCCCACGGCGCCGTGATTTTCCTTCCCCAACATTACTCGACATGGTTGGGCCCACGCCGCCGGGCCGCCGTCGTGCTTTCAACGGTGGGTTAAACAACGAACGCGGGGCCACCCCGGCCCGTCCCATCGAATGGGCCGGAGGGGGTAACCCCGCGTTGCGCGGTCTCTCTCATAGCGCCGTTGTCAAAGGCGCGGTGTTGCTACAGGGCTGAGTAGACCTCACGGAGCAGCTTGGCGGTTTCAGACGGCGTCTTGCCAACCTTCACGCCGGCAGCCTCGAGGGCTTCCTTCTTGGCCTGGGCAGTACCGGCAGAGCCGGACACGATGGCGCCGGCGTGGCCCATGGTCTTGCCCTCGGGGGCCGTGAAGCCGGCCACGTAGCCGACGACCGGCTTGGTGACGTTGGCCTTGATGAAGTCGGCTGCGCGCTCTTCGGCGTCGCCGCCGATCTCGCCGATCATGACGATGGCCTTGGTCTCGGGGTCAGCCTCAAACGCGGCCAGGGCGTCAATGTGCGTGGTGCCGATGATGGGGTCGCCGCCGATGCCGATGGCGGTGGAGAACCCCAGGTCGCGCAGTTCGTACATCATCTGGTAGGTCAACGTGCCGGACTTGGAAACCAGACCAATGGGGCCCTTGCCGGTGATGTTGGCCGGAGTGATGCCGACCAGTGCCTCGCCTGGGGTGATGATGCCGGGGCAGTTCGGGCCGATGATGCGGGTGACCTGGTTGCCGTCGGCGTCCACCTTGGACTGGGCCAGGGCCCAGAATTCGGCGGAGTCCTGGACGGGAACGCCCTCGGTGATGACCACGACCAGGCCGATGCCGGCCTCGATGGCTTCGACAACGGCGTTCTTGGTGAATGCCGGCGGCACGAAAACGATGGAGACGTCGGCGCCGGTTTCAGCCATGGCTTCCTTGACGGTGCCGTAGACGTTGATTTCCTTATCGCCGTGCAGGACCGTGGTGCCGGCCTTGCGGGCGTTGACGCCGCCAACGATGTTGGTGCCGGCCTTGAGCATCAGGGCGGTGTGCTTGGTGCCTTCGCCGCCGGTGATGCCCTGGACGATGACCTTGGAGTCTTTGTTCAGATAAATAGACATGGTGCGTCCCTTTACTTCGCTGCGTTGGCGAGCTCGGCGGCCTTGTCGGCGCCCTCGTCCATGGTGGCGGCCAAGGTAACCAGCGGGTGGTTGGCCTCGTTGAGGATGCGGCGGCCTTCCTCGACGTTGTTGCCGTCGAGGCGGACTACCAGCGGCTTGTTGGCGGTGTGGCCCAGTTCGGCCAATGCGCCGACGATGCCCTTGGCGACGGCGTCGCACGCGGTGATGCCGCCGAAGACGTTGACGAACACGGACTTGACCTGCTCGTCGCCCAGGATGACGTCCAGGCCGGCGGCCATGACCTCGGCAGAGGCACCGCCGCCGATGTCCAGGAAGTTGGCGGGCTTGACGTTGCCGTGGTTTTCCCCAGCGTAGGCAACGACGTCCAGGGTGGACATGACCAGGCCTGCACCGTTGCCGATGATGCCCACTTCGCCGTCGAGCTTGACGTAGTTGAGGTCCTGCGCCTTTGCCTTGGCCTCAAGTGGGTCTGCAGCGTCCTTGTCCTCGAGCTGCGCGTGCTTGGCGTGGCGGAAGTCGGCGTTCTCGTCCAGGGAGACCTTGCCGTCCAGTGCCACGATGTCACCGGCGCCGGTCTTGACCAGCGGGTTGACCTCTACCAGGGTGGCGTCTTCCTTCTTGAAGACGTCCCAGAGCTTGAGGATCACGGCGGCGACCTTGCCGCGCAGTTCCTCGGCGAAGCCGGCAGCTGCGACGATTTCGTCGGCCTTGGCCTGGTCGATGCCCACGGCGGGGTCGATGGCGATCTTGGCCAGCGCTTCGGGGCGTTCGACGGCGAGCTGTTCGATTTCCATGCCGCCCTCAACCGAGCACATGGCCAGGTAGTTGCGGTTGGCCCGGTCCAGCAGGACGGAGAAGTAGTATTCCTCGGCGATGTCCGCACCCTGGGCAATCATCACCTTTTTGACGGTGTGGCCCTTGATGTCCATGCCCAGGATGTTGGAGGCGTGCTCAAACGCCTCATCGGCGGACTTTGCGACCTTGACGCCGCCGGCCTTGCCGCGGCCGCCTACCTTGACCTGCGCCTTGACAACGGTAACGCCGCCGATCTTCTCGGCAGCTGCCTTTGCTTCTTCTGGGGTGTACGCCACGATGCCGGCAAGCACGGGTACACCGTGCGCCTCGAACATATCGCGCGCCTGGTATTCAAACAGGTCCACGGTTTAGTGTCCTTCTACGTCGAAGTAGTTTCTGTACAGTCGGACACCATCTGGAAGACGATGACCGGGCTGCGGATTGCACGCACCGGCGGCCTGTTGGAAACGAGCCACGCGGCGTAATGCTCCATGGGGAACTCTAGTCCTTTGGAGGGACCGGCCCGTCCCAGAGTACCGCTTATGTGAGTAAGCACACTATTCTATGGATCGTAGAAAAACCGCGGATTTACGGGGTTTTTGGGGCCTCCGGCCGTGTATTCCGGCTGCTCCCTGCGGGGCCCTGGATCAGTTCGTAACGTTCGGGGGAAACAAAGAACCCCACGCCGGCGGAGACATTTCCGCACGCCACACCGCCGTTGTAGGCAGAACAGCGAAGGCCGTTGCGTTCCAGGTTCTGGCCGTCCTCGAGGACCGGCAACTGGGCCAGCGGGCCAGCATTGCCTCCCTTCGGTCCGTACGCTGCCTCCATGCTTGTGACGCCCGAGCGGCATTCGCCGTAACGTGCAGCGTCCGGCGACAGCAGGGCCACGCCGCCCAGGTAGCCAAGGTGGGTTCCTGCGCAGTCGTCCTTGACGTCGCCGGGCTGGGGGGCCGGGTAGGTGGCCAGCTCACAGTGGGCCACCGGGACGATGGGCAATTTGTTGTTGGCGGCGTCGCTGTAGCGGTTCTGTTCATACGGCAGGTTCAGGTGTTCCCCCCGGGACGAGGTGAGTGAGCAGGCGATGGTCCGGTCCGGGGTGATGAAGGACAGGACGTCGGTGCCGCTGGAAAAGGCCTTCGCGTCGGCAAGGGGCGCTTGTTCCAACTGCTGCATAGGCGGAAGGGGTGGAGGGGGAACGTAGGAAGGGTCCTTGGTGGTCACGCTGCACCCCGTGGCCGAGGCAAGGAAAAGGGCGGCGAGCATCCCCCATACAGTCCGTCGCATGGCCTCCATTATGCCCGGCTCCGGTCACCAAAAACGCCGTGGGCGGCGCAACCGCCGGTGGCCCCGCGGGGGTGGGCCACCAGCCCCGCTCAGGCGTCGAGCTTGGTCAGTGGCGCGTAGCGCAGCAGCAGGCGCTTTTCCCCGACCTCGAACTTGACCTTGGCAACCGTCTTGTCCCCTGCCCCTTCAAGGGCCAGGACGGTGCCATTGCCAAAGCTCGTGTGGTTGACCTTGTCCCCCACGCTGACGGCGATGATTTCCTTTTGCGGCTGTACCCGGTTTTTCGCGATGAAGGCAGGGACGTCGGCGTTGAAGCCTGCGGAGGAATCCGCCGCAGCACCCCGTGAGGTGCCGGCACCCCAGAAGGAGCCGCTGTAGCGGCCTGATCCAATGGAGCCGCCGCCTCCCCACGACTGCCGGCTGGTCCCTTCCCGCTTCCATTCCAGGAGCTCGGCGGGAATTTCCTCCAGGAACTGGCTCGCGGGGTTGTACTGGCTCTGTCCCCACATGCTGCGCACCTCTGACCGGGTCACGTACAGCCGCTTCCGGGCACGGGTGAGGCCGACGTACGCGAGCCGGCGTTCCTCGGCCAGTTCCTTGGGGTCGGTGGCGGAACGCTGGTGCGGGAACAGCCCGTGCTCCATGCCGGTGAGGAAAACTACCGGGAATTCCAGGCCCTTTGCCGTGTGCAGGGTCATCAGGGTCACCACGCCCAGGCGCTTGGCTTCGGCTACTGCTTCATCGATGTCCGCACCGGGGGCGTCGGGGATTTGGTCAGCATCCGCCACCAGGGACACCTGTTCCAGGAACGCGGCCAGCGACCCTTCTGGGTTTTCCTGCTCGTACTCCCGCACCACGGCCACGAGCTCGGCCAGGTTCTCCACGCGGGACTCGTCCTGGGGATCGGTGCTGGAGCGCAGGGCAGCGAGATAGCCGGTCTGTTCCAGGACCGCCTCGAGTGCCGCGGCGGCACCCGACCCGGCGGCTACCTCGGCAAGGTCGTCCAGCATCTTCACGAAGCCCAGCACGGCGTTAACGGAACGGGTGGCCATTCCGGGGGCCTGGTCGGCGCGGCGTGCCGCGGCCATGAAGGACGTCCGCTCACGCTCAGCCAGGGCAGCAACGGCCCCCTCGGCGCGTTCGCCGATGCCTCGCTTTGGCTCATTCAGCACCCGGCGAAGGTTGACGTCGTCGTCAGGATTGACCAGCACGCGCAGGTACGCAAGGGCATCCTTGATTTCCTTGCGCTCGTAGAAGCGGGTGCCGCCAACAACCTTGTAAGGCAGGCCCACGCGAACCAGGACGTCCTCGATGGAGCGGGACTGGGCGTTGGTCCGGTAGAAGATGGCGACGTCGCCCGGACGCAGGTTCTCCTCGTCCTGGAGCCGGTCGATTTCCTTGGCAATGAACTGTGCTTCGTCGTGCTCGTTCTCGCCCACGTACCCGATGATCTTGTGGCCTTCGCCTTCGGCGGTCCACAGCCGTTTTTCGGGCCGGTTGGGGTTGCGCGAGATTACTGAGTTGGCAGCGCTCAGGATGTTCTGGGTGGAACGGTAGTTCTGCTCGAGCTTGATGGTGCGGGCTTCGGGGTAATCCTTTTCGAACTCCACGATGTTGCGGATGTCCGCGCCGCGGAAGGCGTAGATGGACTGGTCCGAGTCGCCAACCACGGTGAGCTCGGAGGCTCCGGGCCCTTCGCCCACGATTTCGCGGACCAGGGCGTACTGGGCGTGGTTGGTGTCCTGGTATTCGTCCACCAGGACGTGGCGGAAGCGGCGGCGGTAGGACTCAGCCAATGCCGGGAAGGCCCGGAACATGTAGACGGTCTCGGCGATGAGGTCGTCGAAGTCCATGGCGTTGGCCTGGCGAAGGCGCTGCGTGTAGCCCTTGTACACGTCTGCCACGGCGTGTTCGAAGGGGTCGTTGTAGTTGGCCGCCGAGGCAAAGGAGTCGGCGTCAATGAGTTCGTTCTTCAACGCGGAAATCTTGTGCTGGATGGCCTTGGGCGCGAACTTCTTGGGGTCCAGGTCCAGTGCCTTGGACACCTGGGTGACAAGGCGCAGGGAGTCCGCCGAGTCATAGATTGAGAAGTTGGACTTCAGCCCGACGTTCGCGGCTTCCTGGCGCAGGATCCGCACGCAGGAAGAGTGGAACGTTGAGATCCACATGATCTTGGCCCGCCCGCCCACCAGGGCTTCAATGCGCTCCCGCATCTCGGCAGCCGCTTTGTTGGTGAAGGTGATGGCCAGGATCTCGCCATGGTGGGCCCGGCCGGTGGCGATCAGGTACGCGATCCGGTTGCTGAGTACCCGCGTTTTGCCTGAACCGGCCCCGGCAACGATCAGCAGGGCAGAGCCGGCGTGTTTAACCGCTTCCTCCTGCTGGGGGTTCAATCCCTCCAGCAACTGGGCAGCATCAGGGCGGCGGTGCCCATGGTGGCCGCCGCCGGCGTGCTGGTTGCCGCCGTTCCGGTTGGACTCCTGCCAGCCGCCGGACTGGTGCTGACCATCAACGCCCGGAACCCGCATTCCGCCCGGGCCGGCCGTGGTGGCGACGCCCTCAGGCCCCGTCCTGGTGCGGGCGGTGGCGGCCGGAGCGGCCTTGAACGGTCCGTCAGAGTACGGGTCAAACAACATATCCATGGTGCCTACAAGTCTAGGCGGTGGGACCGACAACGCCTTCCAGCCTGTGGATTACTCCCGCTGCCCGGGCAGCTGGCTCAGCCCACCGAGCCGGACTGGAGGGCTGCCCGCAACTCGCGCACCGCCGTCGTTCCGCCGGCGATGAACCACTCCAGCCCGTTGACGCGCACGGTGTCCACAGCGCCCCCGGCCGCCCGGACGATGGCCTTGCCAGGCAGCCAGTCCCATTCCGGGCAGCTGTGCTGGAACCAACACCCCAGCTGCCCCTCCGCCACGCGGCCCAGGTCGCAGGAACCGGACCCCAGCATGCGAAGGGAGGCTGCGGACGTGGCCGCCGCGTGCCAGGGCATGGCGCACATGGGGTCCATCAGCCAGGTGGGGTGGATGTAGGTTGCCGCCCCCAGCTCGGAGACATTCGTGGCGTTGCGCCTGCCACCATCGTCGCTGAAGGACGTCAGCGCTTCACCGTTGAGGGTGGCTGCCCTGTCCCGTCCGCCCAGCCACAGTTTGTTTTCCTCGGGCTGGAAGACAGCGCCCAGCAGTACGTCCCCGTGGTCCTTGAGGGCTATGGCTGAACACCAGTATGTGGAGCCGTGCAGGAAGTTGTAGGTGCCATCCACCGGGTCAATCACCCAGGTGCGGCCGCTGGTGCCCTGGACGGAGGCGCCCTCCTCGCCCAGGATGCCGTCCTCCGGCCGGCAGCGGCGCAGCTGCTCCAGCACGTAGGCCTCGGCGGCGTGGTCGGCCGCGGTCACCACATCGGAGACGGAGGTCTTTTGTTCCGATTCCAGGCCGGCCATGCGCATGAGCAGCGCCAACTGTCCGGCTTCGCGGACCAGCGCCGCCGCCAGTTCGTAGTCGTCCAATGAGGGGTCAAGAACAGCTGCGCTGTGTCGGCCAGTGGTCATGGGTTCAGTTTATGGGGCGGGATAATGGTGCCATGGCCAAAACCCCTGCCCAGCGGATCAAGAAGCACGGCGCCAATGCGGTTGTGCCGCAGCACCATCTGCCACCGGTGGTCAACCCCACCACGGCGCGCACGCCCGAGAAGGCGCAAGCCAACAGCAACCTGATCGTGATCGCCGGCGTGGTGGCGAGCCTGTTCCTGTTCTGGTACCTGCACCTGCTGACCCTGAACCAGATGACCCAGCTCTCCCAGGATATGGCCATGCCGGATTCGCTGGTGGGCGGTTTCGACACCGGTTACATCGGCCGGCTGCAGGGCGTCATGAACGCCGATGCCCTGGGCCAGCTGGGCTACGTCCACAAGACCGCCGGGACCCTTTTCCCGCTGATCTTCGGCTTTACGTGGCTGCTGCTCATCGGCACCAACGTGGCGCGGAAGGCACTGCGGTGGGCATTGTGGGCTGCGCCCATGCTGTTCGTGGTGGTCCGCCTGTGGGGCAACGTGGCCATTGATGCCATGATGGGCACGCCAGGTCCCGACGCCGGGCAGGTCGCTTTGGCATCCGGCCTTACCGTTGCCGGCTGGGTACTTTTGGTGCTGAGCCTCGTGGCCGGCGCCGTGGCAGTGTTCCTCAGCAGAAGGAACAGGAAACAGCACTAGCCGGCGGTTGCCCGTGCGGAGGCCGCTGCCTCGCGCCGTTGCTTCCGGTGCCGGTGCACGCGCTGCGCAATGACCAGCCCGGCGGCGGCCATTCCCACCGTTACCGGATAACCCATCAGCCGTTCCAGCGTCCCTGGTTCCGGCACCCTCATGTGGGTCAGGCCTCCCGTGGTGAGCGCCGCCAGCGAGACGCCGCCGCACACCAGCAGGAACCAGGCCATCCCGGTCTTCCGCAGCCAGAGGATACCCAGGACCACCAATGCCGCCCCGCCGGCAGCGAAGTACATTACGGCGCCCGCGTAGTGCCACGGGGAGCCGGCGTCTTCCGGCACCAGTCCCACCACCACGGTTCCAACCCCGGCGGCTCCGGTGAGCAGGCGGACCGCGGCGGCCGCCAGCCACGGCTTCCTGCGGCTCCAGTCCACCCGGGTGCCGGGCCGGGCGGCCACGCGCAGCAGTCCCGAGGTCAGCAGTATCGCCCCCACCAGCAGGCCCAGGCCCTGGACCACGAACGAGGCGTTCATCAGCCAGTTCAACGGCGAGCAGACGTCCCGGCCCAAGTAGATCCCGCAACGGAGTGCACCCAGGTCACTGATGTATCCGGTACGCAGGTCGTAGGGGCGGGGGCCGGCCCATGCCATAGCCACCACAGCTTCCGCCAGGAAATACTGCAGGACGCTCAAAACTGCCCACGCACCGATGTAATGCCGGGTGGACGCAACGTTCGGGATGAAGGCAACGGCAGGAGCGGCACCAGGGGCTGGACTCATGCCTTGAGCGTAGTACGGCCCGGCACCTTGTATGCTTGTAACCGTGTCCGGACGGACCGGCCCAGCCGAACCACCGGATGCCCGCCCTCGTAGCTCAGTGGATAGAGCACGGCTCTCCTAAAGCCGGTGTCGTTGGTTCGATTCCAATCGAGGGCACTTGAACTCCAGTTCCCCGGAGCCCGACCTCCGCGCCTACCTGCTGGGCAGCCACCGGACCACCGCCCCCGGCGCAGCGGGCCGCTGGCGGGTGGAACGGGACCTGCTGGACAGGTCGGACGGCACCCGCGGCACCTTTTCCGGCGTCGTGCTTTTCACTCCAATGGACGACGACGGCCTGTTCCTTCGCGAGGAAGGCACCATGCGCTGGCCTTCCTTCACCGGCCCCGCCACGCGTGAGTATGTCCTTGGGCCCACAGCGCGGTCCGACGCGCTGGACGTGTTCTTTCCCGACGGCAGGGCATTTCACCGCATGAGCTTCACCACCGAGGCGAGCAACGACACTCACTGGTGCGACCCCGACACCTACCGCGTGACCTACACGTACCAGTCACACGACCGGTTCAGCTACAGCTGGGATGTCACCGGTCCCCGCAAGGACCTGTTGCTGGTCTCGCACCTGGAAAGGATCTCCCCGTGAAGGACCGGATCGTGGTGTCCGCCGTCTGCGTGTTCGATGACGCCGGACGCCTCCTGACCGTGAGGAAACGCGGTACGGGCATGTTCATGCATCCCGGCGGCAAACCCGAACCCGGCGAGACGGCCATCCAGGCCGCCGCACGTGAGCTCGCCGAAGAAGTGGGCATCGTGGTCCAACCGGAGGATCTTGAACTCATGGGGGTCTGGATCGCGGACGCCGCCAACGAGGCCGCCACCGACATCGAAGCCACTGTGTTCCGCGCCCCGGGCACGTGGCGGGCCAGCCCGGCGGCCGAGATCGCCGAGATCCGCTGGCTGGACATCAGGCGTCATGGCGGCGGCCAGGCCCTCCCCCGGGACCTGGCGCCGCTGCTGACGGACCACATCCTGCCCCTGCTGGCGGCCGCCCCCATGGAACTGACGGACTAGAACCCCGGAATTAGAACTCCGGGACGGCTTCCTGCGCCACGGCCGTGGCCTCGGCAAACTGCGTCTGGTACAGCTCGGCGTAGCGGCCGCCGGCGGCCAGCAGTTCGGTGTGGGTGCCGCGTTCCACGATTTGGCCGCCCTCCACCACCAGGATGGCGTCGGCCGCGCGGACGGTGGACAGCCGGTGCGCAATCACGACGGCGGTACGCCCCTCGAGTGCGGCGCCCAGGGCTGCCTGCACGGCGGCTTCGTTCGTGGAGTCAAGCGCGGCAGTGGCCTCATCGAGAATGACCACCCGCGGCTGGGCAATAAGGAGCCGGGCGATGGTCAGGCGCTGGCGTTCGCCGCCGGAAAGCCGGTAGCCGCGCTCCCCCACCACTGTCTCCAGGCCGTCCGGCAGGGACCTGATCATGGTCTCCAGCCGGGCCTGGCGGAGGACGTCCCACATGTCGTCGTCCGTGGCGTCGGGCCGGGCCAGCCGAAGGTTGGAGGCGATGGTTTCGTGGAACAGGTGGCCGTCCTGGGTGACCATGCCCAGGGTGTCCCGCAGCGAGTCGAAGGTAGTGTCCCGGACGTCCAGCCCCGTCCCCGGCACGGTGCCGCCGAGCCGCACGGCGCCCGAGTCGACGTCGTAAAGCCTCGACAGCAGCTGGGCAATGGTCGACTTACCGGCGCCGGAGGAGCCCACCAGGGCCACCGTCTGTCCTGGTTCCACCCGGAAGCTGACGCCATGCAGCACTTCCTCGCCGCCCCTGGTGTCAAGGGTCGAAACCTCTTCCAGGGATGCCAAGGAGACCTTGTCCGCGGAGGGGTAGGCGAACCGGACGTTGTCGAACTCCACGGACACGGGCCCGGCAGGAACGGGCACGGCGTCCGGCTTCTGCTGGATCAGCGGTTTCAGGTCCAGGATCTCAAAGACCCGTTCAAAACTGACCAGCGCGCTCATGACTTCAACGCGGGCGTTGGACAGGGCAGTGAGCGGGGCATAGAGCCGTGTCAGCAGCAGCGCCAGGACCACCACGTCCCCGGGCGCGAGCTGGCCGCCCAGGGCGAGCCAGCCGCCCAGTCCGTAGACCAGCGCGAGCGCGAGCGCGGACACCAGGGTCAGGGCGGTAACGAACGTGAACTGCAGCATGGCCATGCGGACGCCGATGTCGCGGACGCGGCCCGCGCGGGCAGCGAACTCGCGGGATTCCTCATCCGGGCGGCCGAACAGCTTCACCAGCGTGGCGCCGGGCGCGGAGAACCGCTCCGTCATCTGGGTGCCCATGGCGGCGTTGTGCGCAGCGGCTTCGCGGCGCAGGTCCGCCAGTTTGGAGCCCATGCGGCGGGCCGGGATCAGGAAGATCGGCAGCAGGACCATGGCCAGAACGGTGACCAGCCAGGACTTATTGAGCATCACGACCAGGGTCAGGGCCAGCGCCACGGAGTTGCTCACCACGCCGGAGAGCGTGCCGGCAAAGGCGGACTGCGCTCCGATGACGTCGTTGTTGAGGCGGCTGACCAAGGCTCCAGTCCGGGTGCGGGTGAAGAAGGCAATGGGCATTCGCTGCACGTGGTCGAACACCCGGGTGCGCAGGTCCACGATGACGCCTTCGCCGATGGTCGAGGACAGCCAGCGGGTCAACAGCCCCACTCCCGCTTCGCCCACCGCCACGATGGCGATCAGCACCGCCAGCCAGATCACGGTACCGGCATCTGTCTTGGCGATGATGGCGTCAACCACCTGGCCGGCAAGCACCGGGGTGGCGACGGCCAGGAAGGCCGCGGCGACGGAGGAAAGCACGAAGGCGATGAGCTTTCCCCGATGCGGGGCGGCAAAGGCGAGCACCCGTTTCAGGGTTTCCTTGGAAAACGGCTTGGAAGCGCTCTTTGCGGTGCTGATGTTGTAGAGCGAGCTCCAGGCCACGCGGTCCATGCTCATGGTTACTTCTCCTGGCTTGCAGTGTGGTGGAGTTCCTGGACGTTCCCGCTATCCAGGTGCCACCGGTAGTCGAGTCGGACGTTTTCCAGCAGCCGGCGGTCGTGGGTGACCAGCAGCAGGGCTCCGTCGTAGCTTTCAAGGGCCTCTTCCAGCTGCTCGATGGCGGGCAGGTCGAGGTGGTTGGTGGGTTCGTCCAGTACCAGCAGGTTCACGCCCCGTGCCTGGAGCAGCGCAAGGGCCGCCCGCGTCCGTTCCCCCGGCGACAGCGAGTCCACAGTCCTTGAAGTGTGATCCGCCTTGAGGCCGAACTTGGCCAGGAGTGTGCGCACGTCGGCACTGTTCCAGTCCGGCAGCACCGCTTCGACGGCCTCGCCCAGCGGCAGCCCCCCGTCCAGCAGGCCGCGGGCCTGGTCAATCTCGCCGACGGCGACAGAGGCACCCATGGAGGCATCGCCGTCGTCCGGTGCCTGGGTTCCCAGCAGCAGGCGCAGGAGGGTGGATTTGCCGGCCCCGTTCGGGCCGGTGATGCCCACCCGCTCACCGCCGTTGAGCTGCAGGTTGACCGGCCCCAGCGTGAAACCGCCCTGGCGTGCCACCGCATTGCGCAAAGTGGCGACGACGGCACTGGAGCGCGGCGCCTGGCCGATGCTGAACTGGAGCTGCCATTCCTTCCGGGGCTCCTCCACTACGTCCAGCCGGGCGATGCGGGATTCCATTTGCCGGACCTTCTGCGCCTGCTTCTCCGAGGACTCCGTACTGGCCGCGCGCCGGATCTTGTCGTTGTCCGGGTTCTTCTTCATGGCGTTCCTGACGCCCTGCGAGCTCCACTCCCGCTGGGTCCGCGCCCGGGACACCAGGTCTGCCTTGGTGGCCGCAAACTCCTCGTACTTCTCGCGGGCGTGCCTACGCGCCACGGCGCGTTCCTCCAGGAAGGCGTCGTAGCCGCCGTCGTAGACGGCCACGCTGTTCTGCGCAAGGTCCAGCTCGACCACCCGGGTCACGCAGCGGGCAAGGAACTCGCGGTCATGGCTGACCAGCACCACTCCGCCGCGCAGCCCCGTCACGAAGTTCTCCAGAGTGGCGAGGCCGGCCAGGTCGAGGTCGTTGGTGGGCTCATCCAGCAGGACGACGTCGAAGCGGCTCAGCAGCAGGGCGGCCAGTGCCACGCGGGCCGCCTGGCCGCCGGAAAGCCCTGTCATCAGCGCATCCGGGCCGGCGTCCAGGCCCAGCTCCGCGAGCACCGCCGGGATCCGGTCGTCCAGGTCGGGGGCACCGGAGGCCATCCAGCGGTCAAAGGCACGGGCGTAGGCGTCGTCAGCGCCCGGAGCCCCGGACCCCAAAGCCTCAGCGGTGGACTCCATCTCGCGGGTTGCTTCAATGCAGCCGGTCCGGCGGGAGATGTAGGCGGCTACGGTCTCCCCCGGGACACGCTCGTGCTCCTGGGGCAGCCAGCCGACAAAAGCGTCCGAGGGGGCGAGGCTGACCGACCCTTCGTGTGGCTGGTCCACGCCGGCAAGGAGGCGCAGCAGTGTGGACTTTCCGGCACCGTTGGCGCCGACAACGCCCACCACGTCGCCCGGGGCCACCGTCAGCGAGAGCCTGGAAAAAAGCGTGCGGTGGCCGTGGCCTCCGGAGATGTCCTTGGCAACAAGGGTTGCAGTCATCGAATTCGTCCTTTCGCCGCTGCCCGGGCAGCCTTTGACGGCCGGCAGAGGCGGCAAAAACCGGACCGCGGCGCCGCTTGGGCTGCAGGACATAGAAGAACCCGCTGGTCCGGACTTGGGGGGTGTACGGACCAGCGGGCTCGACCATCAACTATAGACGACTGCGGACTGTCAGCAAAATCCGTGGCACGGCGCGCACCCCCGGCCACGGTAAAATCAGTCACACCCCTCCCGTCCCGCAGAGAGTCCTCCATGACCCTTTCCGCCAAGGCGTTCCAGCGCTGGCTGCAAAGCATCGCCCCCGATGCCAGCACCGCCGATGTCTGCCGGATCTCCGGGATCAAACGGACCACGCTGGCCCAGCAGCTGGTCCGGGGCAAGGTGTCCGTGAGCACGGTGGTGAGCATCAGCCGCGCTTACAAAATCAATCCCGTCGCCGCGCTTGCCGGGTTTGACGCCTACAGGGTCCTTGCAGGGCCGGCTCGTCCCCCCACCAGGAATGAACTGGTAAGCCAGATCTCCACGGCGGACCTCCTGCGCGCGCTGCTTGTCCGGCCAGCCATGGATGCGGTGCACTCAGCGGAGGCACCCGCGCTCACCCCTGCCCCCCACGCCACCTCGGTGAAGAACTGGGTGGACGCGATAGACGACGGCGAGGTGCGGCACCGGGTGTCGGCCGCCACGGGGGTAGCCCCGCAAAACTATTCCGCCCAGTTAACTGCCAACAGGCTCTCCCCCGAGCTTGCGGTGGCTACCGCGCTGGCGGCCGGGGTGGGCCCGGCGGGCGGCCTGGTGGCAACCGGGGTCATAACGGAGGAGGAGGCCGGGTGGCCTCCTGGAGCGAGGCAGGCAGCCCTCGACAGCCTCTCCGACGGAGAGCTCGTGGCACTTGCCGGGGAGAGGCTTCAATCATTGGGGAAAGTGCTGCGCCGCCAGGAGCAGGACCAAGCGCAGACTGAGAAGATTTGGGAGAACCTGGGATGATCGAGATACTTCAGTGGAGCACGCTGGCGATATGCGCCCTTGTCGCAGCTGCCCGCATTCCCAGCACCCTCCGGGGGGAGAACCGTTCCCTATTCGGCATTTTCTCCTTGATGACCCTTGCGATCCTGCTGAGCATCCAGGGGCCTTACGTGGTGATCGACCAGGCCATGGGCGGGATCAACCTGGCCAACCTGCTGCTCCGCTTCGTGATCTTTGGGGCCATCTTCTTCCTGGGCGTCCGCATTTCCAGGGGCTTCGGGGCTGACAGCGCCCACCGGCTCATCACCGGGAAGGCCGGGATGGTGGTCCTGGTCGCCGTCTCGGTTGTCATGGTGGCGCTGTTCTTCATGATGGACACTGCCGGGTCCTCCGCCGGACTGGTGGCCATCTCCGGGAAGGATGCCCGCCATTTCGCGCTCGTTGAGTACTATGGCGCCGCCGGCCGTGCCTACCCGGCCTACGTTGCCCTGGCCCTGCTGCCGTCCATGGTGCGGGCAGTCCGCGACAGGCTCCCCGTGCTCGTGCGCATCGCCGCTGCCCTGCTGGCCCTGGGCGGAATTGCCGTGGCCCTTACGCTGCTGTTTCCGGTCATCCCACCCTCGCTTGGCTCGATTGAGTTCATCATCAACTACACGGCCATCCTGTGCTTTGTCATTGGACTGGCCCTGATCTGGGCCGCAAGGGTGGTCAACGGACGCAGTGCGGCCCGGCGCAGGACATCTACCGAAACGTAACCTTCTCCGGCTTTCACAAAATCATTAGAATGTGAAACAATCATGAATGTGTGAAGGCGGGGCTGCCCGGCGTTTTCGAACGGGGATAAATTCTGGAATGCCGTAGCCCCGGGGGCCTTTGCACACATTGGGGGGATGAGTGGTGGCGGATCGTTGGGGAACCGCCCCCACTCAGCCTGTTTAAGCCCCTTTTCAGTCTCAGCCAGCCCACCGACCCACCGCCCCGGTTACGTCCTGGCGAACCGCAGGGTGACCAGCTGGAACGGGCGGAGCGTAAGCTCGGCGCTGTTGGCCGCGGTCACAAGTCCGGGAGTTTCGGCAGGGCGCTCCAAAAGATCTGTGGCCACAACATCCTGAACCGGGAAGTTGGCCGTGATGGTTCCGGCGGAGCGCTGCCCCAAGGACTCGTAGAGGCGGACCACCACGTCATCTGAACCGTCCTGGGCCAGTTTCACTGCCTCGACCACTATGGCGGGGTTATCGACAGAGAACAGCGGTTGCACCGCCGAGGAGCCTTGGACCAGCCGGGGTTGAAGGTTGGTCCGGTACCCTTCCTGGACGGCACCGGCAATATCGGCACCCGGCCGGACGGCCACCGTCAGCTCATGGCGGCCGCGGTCGGCGTCCGGGTCGGGGTACTTTGGCGCCCGCAACAGGGACAGGCGCACCATGGTGGTGGTCCCGCCGTCGGCGTCCCTGGTGCTCCTGGCCACGTCGTGGCCATACGTGGACGAATTGGACACCGCCACGCCGTAGCCGGCCTCGCCCACGTGGATCCACCGGTGGGCGCAGATTTCAAACTTCGCCGCCTCCCAGGAGGTATTGGTGTGCGTGGGCCGGAAGACGTGGCCGAACTGCGTTTCGGCAGCCGACCGGTCTGCCCGGACGTCCAGGGCGAAGCCAAGCTTCAGCAGCTTCTCGCGCTCCTGCCAGTCCACGGATGTGGTGATCTCCAGGGACGGGCTGCCGGGGGCCAGGGTGATGCGCTGGGTCAGCGGCGACGTGCCGGCCATCCGCTCCACCACCACTACGGCGCTCCCGCCGTCACCGGCGCTGCGGACAGACTCCGCGTGGACCAGCGGCGTGACGTTGCGCCGATAGAACTCATCGATGTCCCAGGCATCCCATTCATTGGGGGTGTCCCGGTGCAGTTCCAGGAGGTTGCCGCGCTGTCCCGGGGCGATTGCCTCGCGGCCGCTGGCGTAATCGCGCAGGGAGGAGATGAGCCCGTCAGCGTCCACAATGGCCCGGATGATCCCGTTATCCAGGATGTAGCCGCCGTCATGCGGGAGGGCCTCCGCCGGTTCCGCGTGCGGCTGTGGCTCCCCTGCCGCCAGCGCAGCGACACCGTCCCTGGCGTGCGGGGCGGCGTTGAGCAGGAACGTCCGGTCACCGGAGCCCAGCATGGCAGCGGCTGCCCGGCTGATCAGTGCCTCCAGGGCTGCCGCGATGGCCTGGTAGTTGCGCTCGGCGTCCTGGTGGACCCAGGCGATGGAGCTGCCCGGAAGGATGTCATGGAACTGCTGCAGCAGCACCAACTGCCAAAGACGCCTGAGCTCCGAGTAGGGGTACTCGAAGGTGCCACCGGTTCGGACGGCTGCCGTGGCGCACCACAGCTCCGCTTCGCGCAGCAGGTGCTCGCTGCGCCGGTTGCCCTTCTTGGTGCGGGCCTGGCTGGTGTAGGTTCCGCGGTGCAGCTCCAGGTACATTTCGCCCACCCAGACCGGAAGGCCCGGATAGTCTTCCTCGGCCTGCAGGAAGAAACTCTCCGCTGAACCGATGCGGACCTTCGGGGATCCTTCAAGGTCGGCGGTGCGGGCGGCTGCCGCAAGCATTTCGCGGGTGGGGCCGCCGCCGCCGTCGCCGTAGCCGAACGGCACCAGTGACACGGTGCCGCGGCCGTGGTCCCGGTAGTTTCGTTCGGCATGGGCCAGGTCCTTGCCGCTGAGGTCGGAGTTGTAGGTGTCCACCGGAGGGAAGTGGGTGAACAGCCGGGTGCCGTCGATCCCCTCCCAGTTGAAGGTGTGGTGCGGCATCCTGTTGGTCTGGTTCCAGGAGATCTTCTGCGTGAGGAACCACCGGCTGCCAGCAGCCTTGACGATTTGGGGCAGCGCCGCACTGTAGCCGAATGAGTCCGGAAGCCACGCCTCCCTGCACTCGACGCCGAACTCGGCCAGGAAGAAGCCCTTGCCTTCCACGAACTGCCTGGCCATGGCTTCACCCCCGGGCATGTTGGTGTCCGACTCCACCCACATGCCGCCCACTGGAACAAACTGGCCCGTCCGCACCTTGTCCCGGATCCGGCTGAAGAGTTCCGGGTACAGCTCCTTGATCCAGGCCAACTGCTGGGCGGAGGAACAGGAAAAGACAAAGTCCGGGTCCTCGTCCATCAGCGCCACTACGTTGGAAAAAGTCCTGGCGCATTTGCGGACGGTTTCCCGCACCGGCCACAGCCAGGCGGAGTCAATGTGCGCATGCCCGGTGGCAACCAGTTGATGCGCCGATGCATATGCGGGCCTGGCGAGGACCCCGGCGAGCGCCTGGCGTCCTGCCGCGGCGGTCCCTGCGACGTCGTCGGGATCCATGACATCCATCATGCGTTCCAGGGCCCGGAGGATCTCATGGCGGCGGGGAAGTTCCAGCGGGAGTTGTTCCATGAGGCCGGCCAGCGTCCAGATGTCCTGCTGAAGTTCCCACACGCACTGGTTCAGCTCAGCAATGGCGATGGTTCCCAGCCGGTACTGCGGCGCTCCCCCGGCGGTCGCTTTGTCACCCAACGGGGTGGCGGCAAAAGTCCAGCCCTGCGCCATATCAGGGTTTGCTGCCGCCTCGACGTAAAAGTCCACTGCCATGCCGCTGCCCAACAGTTTCAGCGGGATGTACTGGTTGCGCGGCGAGATTGCCTTGATGATGCTGCCGTCAGGCCGCCACGCTATCCCTTCGCACTGGAATCCGGGCGCCTCGGTGGTGAACCCCAGGTCCACCACCACTTCCACCGTGGTGTCCGGGCCGCCCCAGGACTCGGGTACCTCCCCTTGCAGCCGCAGCCAGGTGGTGCCCCAAGGCCGCCCCCAGGGGGCACCGTGCTCCTGCGGCCGGAACTCCTGCCGCATCGCTTCCAGTGCAGGAACCGGTTCGTCAGGGACTTCCCAACTGCTCAGGTCAAGCGGGACCGACCTGCTGTACACGGCGGGATCGATGCGCTCGCGCACAAACCTTGCCAGCCGGACTTCCGTGATCCTGCGGTCGTCATGCAATATTTGTCCTCTTTAACCTTGAGACTGGATCATCGCGTCCATTCGATGGACAAATCTACCCGCTGGAAGCACCGCAACCAACCCCCTGCCATCGGGCACGCAGTTGGCCCTAGGCACTTGGCACCACCGGCTGGGGCCGGAGGATCCGGGAATCCCCTGCGTAAACGTTGAAGCTCGTGCCGCGGCTAAAGCCTGCGACGGTCAACCCGTTCGCTTCTGCCAGTTCCACGGCGAGGCTGGACGGGGCACTGACGGCGGACAGGACGGGAATCCCGGCAAGGGCCGCTTTTTGCACCAGCTCAAAGGACGCCCTGCCGGACACCTGGAGAACCGTTCCGGTCAGCGGCAGGAGGCCTTCGCGCAACGCCCAGCCAACCACTTTGTCCACGGCGTTGTGACGACCAACGTCCTCGCGAAGGCACAAAAGGCGCGGAACGCCGCCGTCCCCTATTTTGAACAGGCCCGCTGCGTGCACGCCCCCCGTGTCGTCGAAGACGCGCTGGGACTTCCGCAGCAGCGCCGGAAGGGAGGCGAGTACTTGTGCATCTATTTCCAGCGGGTCTGCCTCGGGAGTGAAATGGGAAGACTTCCGGACCGCTTCGATGGAGTCCGTGCCGCAGATGCCGCAGGAGCTCGATGTGTAGACCTTCCGGCCGGTATCGGGCAGCGGAACGTCCGGCCGCAACTGGGCTTCCACCACGTTGAAGGTCTGGACGCCGTTCTCGTCCTCGCCGGCGCAGAACCGCAGGGAGACCAGCTGCCCGGGTGTCCAGATGACGCCCTCGGACACCAGGAACCCGGCCACCAGGTCGAAGTCGTCGCCGGGGGTGCGCATCGTTACCGAGTAGGACAGCGTGCCCAGTCGGATTTCGAGCGGTTCCTCAACGGCGAGGACGTCTTCGCGGTGACGGGCCGGGTATTCAAGCGCGCCCGGCGATCCGTCCAGGACATATTTGTGCACCTTGCGGCGCTGAATTACGCGTCCCATGTTCCACCCTGCCTGATCATTACTCCATCATGGCACCATCGGAGCGCGCCCCTGCGCAGGAGCCCAAGCGCTTCAGCCCAGGAGCGCGCTCCAGTCCACGGGTTCGTTTGCGGCCGGCTTGCCTTTGGTTTGTCCGGTCCGGGCATTGCTTCGCGGTTTCGGTTTCGCCGGCTTTTCCTGCGCCCCCTGGATCGGTGGCCCCCAAGGCAGGGCAAAGGCAGGCACCGCCTCACCCAGCTGCACACCGTGCGGCGGCACCACCAGGACACCGTCGGCAGCGGCCAGCCCGCGCATCATCCCGGGCCCTGTGTGCTGTGCCGGGGCGGCCATGCCGTACAGCAGGCGGAAGGGCATGAGCCTGGTACGGCCGGGGTCGGGTTCGATCATCGTCCCGCAGGGAACTTCCTCCACCGCGGGCATTGCACGGTGGCCCAGGGCGGCGAGCAGCGGGGCGCCTACGGTGGAGAGGGCCATCATGGCTGCCAGGGGGTTGCCGGGCAGCCCCAGGACAAAGCGCCCGTCCGGAAGTTCGGCGAGGACCGCGGGATGGCCCGGCCGCATGGCCACGCCGTCGATGACCAGCCGGCCGCCAAGTTCAGCCACTGCGCGCCGGAGGTGGTCCGTTCCCGAACGGCCAGTACCCCCGGTGGTGATGACGACGTCGGCAGGCAGGTCGGGTGCGTCCGGCAGCCCCGGCACCACGTCTTCGAGCGCTGCGAGCCATTCACCATACGAGTCGCCGATCCGCTGTTGTCCCGCAGGAATGCCTCCCAGCATGGAAACGACATCAGGCAATTGCGGGCCGAACGTGTCGCGCACCTGTCCGGGGGCAGGGGTACCGCGTTCCACCACCTCGGCCCCGGTCAGCACCAGGCGCACCACGGGCTTTCCCTGGACCTGCACTTCGTCGTAGCCGGCCAGGGCTGCCAATGCCAGATGGGCGGGGTTGAGTTCTACCCCTGCCTTGACCAGGATGTCCCCTTCAAGGGCTTCCTCCCCGGCCTTCCTGATGTGTTCGCCGGCGCGGGGCTCCCCTGGCCGCGCCTTGCCCCCGGTCATCAGGACAGGCAGGCCGTCATCGTCCCGGCCAAGGACGGCGCTCTCCGTCCGGAGGACTGCCTTGCCGCCGGGAGGGATCAGCCCTCCCGTGGCTATGGGACTCGCCTGGTGCGGCGCCAACCTGGTACCAGGCTCCACCGGAATCCACGGGCCGCTTCCATTAACCACCCAGCCGTCCATCGCCGAAGAAGCGTAATGCGGCATGTCCTGACGTGCCACGATGTCCTGGTCCAGCCTGCGGCCCAGGGCCGCCCCCAATGCCACGGGCCCAGAAGGGATGGGAGTGGCGGCGTCGTATGCCGCTCGCCTTGCCTCTTCCCACGTGTGGGCAGCGTGATGGTGGGCAGTGTGATGGGGTTCAGCTTCGCCGTGGCCGGCATCCACTGACGCTGCCCCGTCGATGCTGGCTTCTGCAGGTCCGGATTCTCCGGCCGGGACTGACGCTTCCGTCCCCGGCGGAACCTGGGGACGGCTCAGGGGTCCTGCCGTCATTCGCCGGGAGTCCCGGCGGTGGCTTCCTTGCCGTAATCAGCTGCCAGGGAACGCGCTACGGCCAGCGCCGAATCCATGGAAGCGGAGTCCATTTCCCTGCCCGGGGCAGCGGCCAGGCCCGCGGCGAAGCCGGCAATGAAGGTGGTGAGCGGAGCTGCAGGCCGGACGACGGCATGGGCGGCGACGCCTGCAAGTGACAGCACCGCATTGACGTCCACCTGGACGTCCTCAAGCTTGTAGGCCTGGAGGAGCGCCCTGCACCACTCTTCCAGCGTTTCGTCCTGGCTTTTCACGTATTGCCTCCCACGTTAGCTCCGCCTGCGCGCCGGTCCTGGCTTCCGCGCTGGTTCCCGGCGGCGATCCCCAGCGCGGCAGCATCCTCCCAGGTATCCACATCGGAGGTGGACCCGGCGGGGACTGTGACTAGCTGCACGTCCAGACTAGCAAGGAGCGCACGGACGGACGCGTTGACCAAAGCTTTGCGTGCGGCCAACTCCCTGCATGCCCTGTTTAACTCTTCCGTGCTATAAAAAGCTGCCAAGGGCTGGACCCTGCCGCCCTCGTCCCTGGCCATGACGCCCCGGCCGGCGGCTCCCCCGGCCAGTGCCGGGTCAGGGCAGTCGGCAAGTGCGTCGCGCAGTGCTGACACGGCCCCGGCCGCCAGCGGCATGTCGCAGGCCAGCACCAGGGTGTGCGGTGCCGGTTCCGCATTGTCCGCAAGGGTGGCCAGGCCGGCGGCGATGGCAGCTGCGGGGCCGGCAAATGGTGGTTCCTCCCGGCAGGTCAGCAGGCCGGACGCCCAGGACGGCGGAGCGAGAGGGGCTTCGGTAGAGTCGCTGGCCCGCAGAAAATCAATTCCGCCTACCACGACAGTTCGGCGGGCGCCCGCCGACGCAGCCACGGCGCGCTCCAGCAGCGTCTGGCCCCGGAAGACCAGCGACTGCTTGGGGACGCCACCCAACCGCGAAGAACGTCCACCAGCCAGGACCAGGGCATCAAAAACCAGCCTGCTCGCTTCCATTCACCCAGCCTAGCGACCAGACGCTCCGCTGGCCGCAGGACCAGACGCTCCGCTGGCCGCAGGAGGGGTCAGGCAGCGCGCTCGGGAAGCAGGAAGGGATCCCATGCCGGGGTTGGCTTCTCGAGTTCCTTGATCTGCCAAATCGTTCCCCGCGGCGGCTCGGGCACAAACCGCAGGGTCCAACCCATCTCAGCAGGGGTGTGGTCACCCTTGACGTTGTTGCAGCGCAGGCAGGCGGCCACCAGATTCTCCCACGAATCGGCCCCGCCACGTGACTTTGGGTGCACGTGGTCGATCGTGTGCGCCGCCTTACCGCAGTACGCACATTTGTGTCCATCGCGCCGGAGCACGCCCCTGCGGCTGACCGCCGTGGAGTGGTTATACCGGGGCCGGATGTATCTGTTGAGGAGGATCACGGACGGGCGCCCAAGGACGTCGGTTGGGCCCACGACGGGGTCGTCCCCTTCGGCCACAACGCTCGCCTTGCCCGTGAGCACAAGCACCAGCGCCCGGCGGAAGGTGATTACCGCCAGCGGTTCATATCCAGCATTCAGAACGAGAGTGCGCATGCACTTACCTCTTCACGGCCGCACCCGTCAGGGGCACGAGGGCCGGCTGCCCTCGGCATGTCCGGGCTATGGATCGACATCACAAGAGTAAACAAAGAAGTGCAAAATCAGGTAATCGCCCACTCGGCGGGCCTCTCCGGCGACTTGGCGGCCGGGGCGGGAGGTCGAGTGAACGCGACCGGCCGGGAGATTTTAACGACAAAAGGACCCCTGCCTCATTGGCAGGGGTCCCCGCGGCGATCCTTTGGCCGGCGTCCGTTCAGGCCGGCAGCGGGAATGCCTAGCTGACGCGGATGAAGACGGGGCCGGAACCGACGTTGGCGCTGAACACCACGGTCTGGTTTCCGTTGAAGCCGCCGTGGACAGCCATGCCGTTACCGGCGTACACAGCGATGTGGGCCATTCCGGAGCCGCCGTTGGCGTAGTAGATGAGGTCGCCCGGCTGCGCCTCGGCTGCACTGACCGTGCGGCCCAGGGAGAGGTAACCGGCAGGCCAGTCGTGGAAGTGGATTCCGACGGCAGCCAGGGAGTTGGTGACCAGCATGGTGCAGTCCTGCACCACGCCCAACTGGGCGTAGGCCGCGGCCAGGATGGCAGCACCCTTGCCACTGGCGGAAGGGTGGGCGGCAGGAGCGGCCGGAGCAGAGGCAAGCGTGGCCGTGACCTTCGGAGCGGCAGCCGGCTGGGCTGCGGGGGCAGCTTCCTGCACCGCAACCTGGGGCTCGGGCTCAGCGACGGGAGCCGGCGTCGTGGTCACAGCCGGCTTCTCGAAGCTGATGGCGATGGTGGAAGCCGCAGAAATCGGCGCGTCGACGGCGGATTCAACTTCCATGGCGGACGCCGGCGCGGAATCACGCTTGGCGTTGGCATCAGCGGCATTTGCGGCGATGCCGCTGGTCAGGACCAGACCGGAAGCGGCGGCAATCACAGCGGCCTGACGGCCCATTCCGCCGGCGTTGTCGGTGACAGCCTTGGCGATAACAGCGATTGAGTTGGTTTTGGTGACCTCGGCGCGGTGCCGTGCGGTAGCACGAGTCGTCATCAGTTCTCTCTTTCGTTTTTCCTCAGGCGGCTGTGGCCGGGCAGAGGGAGTTGGACCCGCCGGCATCTTGGGGGCATGCCGGCGCGTCCCGAACGGGGGTTAGCTATTAGGAAACGCGGATGAAGACGGGGCCGGAACCGACGTTGGCGCTGAACACCACGGTCTGGTTTCCGTTGAAGCCGCCGTGGACAGCCATGCCGTTACCGGCGTACACAGCGATGTGGGCCATTCCGGAGCCGCCGTTGGCGTAGTAGATGAGGTCGCCCGGCTGCGCCTCGGCTGCACTGACCGTGCGGCCCAGGGAGAGGTAACCGGCAGGCCAGTCGTGGAAGTGGATTCCGACGGCGGCCAGGGAGTTGGTGACCAGCATGGTGCAGTCCTGCATCACGCCCAGCTGGGCGTAGGCCGCGGCCAGGATGGCAGCACCCTTGCCGCTGGCGGAAGGCTGTGCGGCAGGAGCAGAGCCGGTGGCAACGGCTGCCGTGACCTTTGCACCCGCAGCCGGCTGGGCTGCGGGGGCAGCTTCCTGCACGGCGACCTGGGGCTCGGGAGCCGGAGCAGCGGTGGTCTTGACGGTGGGCCGTTCAAAGGAAACCGTGGCGGTGGGGGCGGCGGTCACGGCGAGCGACGTCTGCGCCGAACCGGACTCGGTGGAAGCGGAGACACCGGCAGTGGTGTCAGCTGCAGTGGCCGGCAGGCCCATGCTCAGAACCAGGCCCGATGCGGCGGCCACAACGGCAGCCTGGCGCCCTACGGTTCCGGCGTTTGCAGTCATGGCCCTGGATACGGCATCCAAGGGGTTGGTGCGCACCGTTTGGGCACGGTGGCGCGCAGAATGATGGCGTGAAGACACGAAGGTAGCCTCTCCCAATGCCTGCGAGGTGAGCTGTCGGATTCGGATGGGAGTCACCCGGTCACAAGCTTCCTGGGAAGCTTGTGACTTAACCCCAAGGCCTTCTGGAGAGAAGGCCAAAAATTGGTTCCCCCGCCCCTGCCAGACGATGAAATGCGAACGGACCTTGAGCGGTGGCAGAGTTAGGCAATCCACTCAAGAGCGTCAACTTCGGAAAAGTTGACGCAAGTTAGACGGTACAGGAGTTCTGCTTGAATGTCACATTCAGGTCACGGCACGTTACCCGGATCTGAGAGTTGGCAATCATACGGTTACAGCCAACCCATCGGATCGACCACTTCGCCGTTCACCTGGACCTCAAAGTGCAGATGGCATCCCGTGGAGGCGCCTGTGGTACCACTCAGGGCCACAACGTCTCCCCTGGACACGGTCTGCCCCACCTTGACGTTGAAGGACGACAGGTGGTTGTAGGTGGTCTCCAGCCCGTTGCCGTGGTCTATGACCACACGGTTTCCGCCGCCGAACTGGTGCCAGCCTGCGAAAGTCACGGTTCCCGTTGCGGCAGCCATAACAGGCGTCCCGCATTGGGCCACGAAGTCCTGCCCGCGGTGGAAGTCGCCGGCGCCTCCGGTAATGGGGCTGACCCGGTAACCGAAGGGGGAGGCGGTCACAAGCGAGGCGAGCGGTGCCGAGAGCGTGCCGGCGGAAGCCGCGCGGGTCACGGAGCCGGCCGACTGGGCGCTGAGGAGCTGCTTGAGCTTCCCGTCCGGGTCCGCCTGGGTCACCACTGCAGAGCGGCTGAAATCGATTTGAGCGCCAATATCCGCGGAAATCTGGGGTTGCGGACTGACCGACGATGCCGCCAGGGGGGCGGAGCCGGCCGCATCCGTCGCCATAACCGGACTCGTGGCGGGCATGGCGACTGTCAGGGCTAGACCGGTGGCGGCAAGGGCAATCCCGGCCTTCTGGCCTATGCCGCTGGCGGCGGCAAACTCCGTCATCTGCCGGAACGGACCCCGCCTGCGCCGGGCATCGCGGTGGAGGTCGCGGGGGCGCTCCGTTGCGGCACCTTCGACAATCCGGGCTGCCGAAGGGGGGCCGGCCGCGCGGCGGCGTCCCCTGGGGGTCTGCGTGGTCAAGAAGGGTTCCTCTCTGGAGAAGCCTGCGGAGTTAGCTGTCGGATTCGGGTCAGAGAGATCAAAGACCCGGCCCGCCACCGGCAAGCTTCGGCACAGGGGTATTCCCGGAAGAATCCTTCACTGGAGAGGCTTGCTGCTGACGGACTTCACCCCAAGGCAGTCCCCCGCTGCCGGTTGTGGTTCCCCCGCCTCTGCCAGTTACGACTCGTTCACCTGATCCGCTGGCAGAGCTCGGCTCCGGATCAGGTAACGCTTAAGTATCAACGATTGCTTCCACTATAGGGGCTAAAGACCCTAGGTAACAATTCCGTTATCTTTGCGTGGAAGGGCTGTCACGGGGTATGAACTGCCCCGGTCAGGACTGGCGGACGGCGACGAAAACATGGGCTGCGACCTCCGGCGGGAGTTCCAGTGCGCCTTCAATACCCGGCACCCGGACGGAGATGTAGTCGCCTACACGCTCAAGCGCCACGGCAGCGCCGGGCCGGATGCCACCTTCGTCCAGTTGTGCCAGCAGTTCCGGCTCCACCTGGATCGGTTCGGCCAGCCGGCTGATGGTTACCCCGGAGGCAGGGCCGTAGTTCTTCATCGCTTCCACGAGGCTGATGGCGCCATCGGCAAAGCCGGGTCCCGGTTGTCCGCCGAGGGCTGCGAGCCCCGGAATGGGATTGCCGTACGGAGACTCAGTGGGCCGGTCCAGCATCTCGTAGATCCGCCGCTCCACCCGCTCGCTCATGACGTGCTCCCAGCGGCAGGCCTCGTCGTGGACGTAGGCCCAGTCCAGACCAATGACGTCGGCAAGCAGGCGTTCGGCCAACCTGTGCTTCCGCATTACCTCGGTGGCCCGCTTGCGGCCCGTGTCCGTCAGTTCCAGGTGCCTGTCGCCGGAGACCACCACGAGTCCGTCACGTTCCATCCTGCCGATGGTCTGGGAAACCGTGGGCCCGGAGTGGCGCAGACGCTCGGCGATACGGGCCCGCAGGGCAACGATGTTCTCTTCCTCAAGCTCCAGGATGGTCCTGAGGTACATCTCCGTAGTGTCGATCAGATCCGTCATCCAGCTCAGCTCCTCGAGCGCAGTACCTTGCGTTGTCCCACCGTACCGCCTGTTCCCGCGAGGTAGTCCGGGGAAAAGCTTAGCCTATTTTGACTTACTCCGAATAGCCGAGGGTGTCCTGTCTCAGTGTCTGGACTTTGAAGCAGCCGGTTCCCGCGCGCCGCGACTATTCAGGCAGAATGGGAGGGCCAACAGCGCAGCCGCCGCCGACGGCAACCCTTCACCAGACCGTCCGGACCAAAGCCCCCGTCCCTGCCGAATTGGAGCACCTGTGAGCGACACCAGCATCACGATCCCTGCCAACCTCCTGCCTAAAGACGGGCGGTTTGGGGCCGGCCCGTCAAAGGTCCGGCAGGAACAGATCGATGCCCTGGCCGCAGCATCCAAGACCATTCTGGGCACCTCCCACCGCCAGGCACCGGTGAAGAACCTGGTGGGGTCCATCCGTGAAGGATTGAGCCAGTTCTTCCGCGCCCCGGAGGGCTACGAGGTGGTCCTCGGCGTTGGCGGCTCCACCGCGTTCTGGGATGTCGCGAGCTTCGGCCTCGTGGAGAAGAAAGCCCAGCACCTGTCCTTTGGCGAGTTCGGGTCGAAGTTCGCTGCAGCCACCAACAAGGCACCCTTCCTGGACGCATCGTCCATCATCAAGTCCGAACCGGGCACGCGGCCCGCAGCCCAGGCGGAGTCCGGCGTGGACGTCTACGCCTGGCCGCAGAATGAGACCTCAACGGGCGTTGCCGCCCCGGTCCGGCGGGTGTCCGGAGCCGACGAGGGCTCGCTGGTCCTGATTGATGCCACCTCGGCTGCCGGCGGCCTGGACGTGGACGTTGCCCAAAGCGATGTCTACTACTTCGCGCCCCAGAAGAATTTCGCCTCAGACGGCGGCCTGTGGCTCGGCCTCTTCTCCCCCGCCGCCCTGGATCGCGCCGCCCGCATCAAAGCCGGCGGCCGCTGGATCCCGGACTTCCTGGACCTCCAGACGGCCATCGACAATTCCCGCCTGAACCAGACCTACAACACGCCTTCGCTGTCCACCCTGGTAACCCTGGACGCCCAGGTCCAGTGGCTGAACGCAAGCGGCGGCCTGGACTTTGCGGCGGCCCGCACCGCCGATTCGGCCGGCCGGATCTACAGCTGGGCGGAAGCGTCCGAATTTGCCGCCCCGTTCGTGGCCAAGCCCGAGGAACGCTCCAACGTCATTGCCACCATCGACTTCGACGAATCGGTGGATGCTGCCACCGTGGCGAAGGTCCTGCGCACCAACGGCATCGTGGACACCGAGCCCTACCGCAAGCTGGGCCGCAACCAGCTGCGCATCGCCACCTTCGTGGCCATCGAGCCCGACGACGTGTCGGCTCTGCTGGCCAGCATCGACTATGTGGTGGGCGAACTGCGCAAGTAGCAGCCGGTTAACGTACGACGGCGCCGCCCGGGTTGGTCCCGGGCGGCGCCGTTTGCGTGTGGTCAGGAAGTCCTTGCCCCGTCCGAAGGCTCCGCGCCGTCGTCGGACCGCCCTTCGTCCGCAGACCCATCTCCCACTGCGGAGGATTCTTCCTGCTGTCCGTCCTCGGGTTCCTGCTGCTGCTCGTCCTCGGGTCGGACGCGTTCAGCCCACGGCACCCACTCCGGCGCAAGGATGGAATCCTCGGACGGGAGCAGGCCCAGCTCGTTGACCGTGACCACCTTGGAGCGCGAGTTGCGGGTCAGTACCGCGTACCACTGCCAGCCGGCGTAACCGGGCAACCGGGACTCGAACAGGTGGGTGACCAGCCGGTCCCCTTCGCTCTTGGCAGCCAGGTGCGCTCCGACCGTGGCGGCGGGCGTGATGCTTTCCACCGCGGTCCGGGCAGCATCAACCGCAGCGGCCAGGAAGGCGTCCGGTTTGCCCGTACGCCAGACCGGCACGCCTGCCTTGCGCTTGGGCGGAGTCTTGGCACCCTGCTCCTGCACTGGCGTGCCCGGCTGGTCAGATTGGGGATTCATCGGCGCTTAGACGTCCAGCTCGTCGGCAACCTTGCGCAGGGCGGCCGCGATGGCCTTGCCCTTGTTGCCATCCGGGTACTTGCCCTTGGACAGGGTCCCGGAAAGGTTGTCCAGGACGGTCACCAGGTCCTGCACCAGCGGAGCGAGGTCCTTGGCGCTGGGGCGCTTGGCCTTGGCAATGGACGGGGTCTTGTCCAGCACCCGCAGGCCCAGCGCCTGGGCCCCCTTGCGGCCATCCGCCACGCCAAACTCCACCCGGGTTCCGGCCTTCAACTCCGTTACGCCCTCGGGCAGCGACGACTTCGGCAGGAATACCTCCTGGCCGTCTTCCCCCGCCAGGAACCCAAAGCCCTTATCCTTGTCATACCACTTGACCTTGCCGGTAGGCACGTAATCAACCTTCTTCGTTCTGTCATGAGACACGGCCGCCTGCCACCGCATCCGCATTGTTGTGCGGGTTCAAGGTATGGCACGCGCAAACCGTGTTGGTCTGTATCCTTCAAGGTTATCCTGCCGCGTGCCCAGTTCATGCTTCCGAAGGCATTGTTCCGCCCCAGGCGCAAGGCACGCAGCCCCCGCCCGCAGGCCCGGCTTCGCTGGCAGCCACCTGGCCGCTGTAGCGTTACGACCATGACCTCCTTGCGTTACCGGCGGCCGCTGATGGTCCTTGCCGCTGTTATTGCCGTGCTTTCCCTTGTGGCCGTGGGAACCGTCATGGCCCTTGCGTTCGCCGGGTCCGCGGCCCCGACGTGGATCACCTATGCCGCCCTCTACGGACTGCCGGTGGCCTTCATCCTGATGCTCCTGCTGGTCCTGGACGGTGTGGCAGCCCGGCGCCGGTCCGGAAGGGCCGGGCAGCGGTAACGTTGGACTGATGTCCCTTATTCGTGCGCTCGGCAAGGACCTGGAGGCACGCACCGACGATTCGCTGCGTGCCCTCTTCGCCGCGCGGCCGGACCTGATTTCCCCCTCTGTTCCGGACTTCGCCGCCCTGGCCGCACGCGCCACTTCCCGGGTCAGCGTCCAGCGGGCGCTTGAGCGGCTCAACCGGCCACAGATGCAGGTCCTGGAAACCCTGCACCTGTGCACCAACACCGACACCGGGCACAGCACCTCCGCGGAGGGCCTGCACCACCTGATCCGCGGTTCGTCCCTGGCCGTCATCGAGGAGATCCTGCGGACCCTGCAGGAGCTTGCCCTGGTACATCCGGCCGCTCCCCCGCACGGCACCCCTTCCACTTCCGCCGGGCAGCGCTTCTACCTGCCCGTGGGCTCCCTCAAGGACGTGGTGGGCATCTACCCTGCCGGCTTGGGCCGCAGCTACACGGAACTGGTCCGCCTGCAGCCGGCGTTCGCGCAGCGGGCAGTACAGCTGGTCTCGGAACTGCACCGCACCGGATTTGCCGTCCATAACGCCACCACCCCCATGGAAGCCGCGCTGTCGCTGCAGCACTGGACGTCCTCTCCGGCGGCACTGCAGGACATCCTCGCCCACGCTCCGGAGCGCACGGCGGCGCTGCTTGCCAAGTTCCGGAACTGGGCCATGGGTGCGGTCCCCCAGGCGCAACGCAAGGCATCGGTCACGTCGGAAGGGGCCGACGTCGGGCCCATTGACTGGCTCCTTGCCCGCGGACTGCTGGTGCCGCTGGACGCGGCCCATGTGGAACTGCCGCACAGCGTGGGACTTGCCCTTCGCGGCGGCGCGATCATTGACGACTTCACCCTTGCACCGCCGGTTCCGGAGCTCGGCCGGACCACCGCGGCACTGCGCCGGAACGCGGCCCTGAGCGCAATCTCGGAAACCCTGCGGCTGGTGTCCGAACTGCTTCACGCCGTTGCAGGGCACCCACTGCCGACGCTGCGCACCGGCGGCGTGGGTGTCCGTGAGTTGCGCCGGCTGGCGGACATTCTGCGGGTTGAGCAGGCAACGGTGGGCCGCCTGCTGGAACTGTGCGGCCTGGCCGGTCTGATCCACCTGGACGTCGACTCCTCGTCGTGGGTGCAGCCGCCGCAACTCGAGTGGCTGGTGCTTCCGCGGCAGGAACAATGGCTGTGGCTGGTGAACGCCTGGCTGGCGAGCGAACGCGTGCCATCGATGGTGGGCCAACCGGTAAACCCGGCCCCCGGGGCCCCAGCCGGCAGGTCCGCCTCGGGCACGACCATCCCGGCGCTGTCCGCCGGCGCGCAGCGGCCCGACGCCCCCGTGGTCCGCAAGCGCATCCTTGAGATCCTGGACGAGCTGACCCGGGAAGCGGCTGAGGGGGACGGCGCCGCACCCGTCCTTGATGCCGCCGCCGTCCTGCAGCGCGCGGAATGGTCCCAGCCGCGGATGGCGCGGCGCTTCAGTTCCCTGATCCGCGGCGTCCTTTCCGAAGCCGAAATGCTGGGCCTGGTGGGGTCGGGCGCCCTGAGCCAGCTGGGCAGCGCCTTCGCCGCAGACGATCCCGACGCCGCCCTGGCCATTTTGGGCGAACACCTGCCCGCTGCCCTCAACCATGTGCTCCTGCAGGCGGACCTGACCGCGGTGGCCCCGGGCTACCTCTCCCCCGAACTGACGGAGAAGCTCCTGGTGATGGCCGATGCCGAAGGACAAGGCCCGGCCACCATCTACCGTTTCTCCGCCGAGTCGATCAAGCGGGCACTGGACCACGGCTACGATGCCGGCGGACTCCTGGCGTTCCTCCGCGAACACTCGGCCACCGCCGTTCCGCAGCCGCTGGAATACCTCGTGGAAGACACCGCGTCCCGGCACGGCAGGCTCCGTGTGGGACAGTCCGTCAGCTTCATCCAGAGTGAGGACGAGGCCGCGCTCCGGGACCTCGTGGCGGGGCCCAAAGCTGCCCAGCTTGGCCTGGCCATGCTCGCCCCGACGGTGGTCACGTCCACCGCCCAGCCCCGTGAACTTGCCGCCGCGCTCCGCAACTTGGGCCTGTCCCCCTCCGTCGATGGCCCTGGGACTCCCGGGCAGCTCCGCCACCAGTCGGCACCCCGGGAGAACCTCCGCCCGGTCTATACCGCCCCGCGGATGGCGCCCCCGGCCGAGGATGTTGAAGCCCAGTTGGACGTCCTCCGCAGGGCGGGCGGCGCCGTCGGGCATTCCCCTGGCGCGGGGGCCGGCAGCGAGGCAGCCACCCAGCTGGGGCTTGAGGCCCTGCAGAGGGCCATCCGGCTCAAGCAGCGGATCCAGATGAACGTGGTGGACAACCTGGGGAATGCCAGCCTGGAGATCGTTGTTCCGTTATCTGTGAGCGGCGGCCGCGTCCGCGTGTTCGATCCTGCCCGGGACACCGAACGGGTCCTGTCCGTCCACCGCATCATCGACATCGAGGCTGCAGAGGAACTGCACCAGTAAAGGAATCCCCCGCGTGACCGACGGACCCCTGATCGTCCAGAGCGACAAGACCATCCTCCTCGAGGTGGACCACGAACTGGCCACCGAGGCGCGGCACGCCATCGCGCCGTTCGCGGAACTGGAGCGGGCCCCCGAGCACATGCACAGCTACCGCCTGACCCCGCTGGGCCTTTGGAATGCCAGGGCCGCCGGACTGGACGCGGAAAAGGTGCTGGACGCACTCCTGAAGTACTCCCGTTTTCCCGTGCCGCATTCGCTCCTGGTGGACGTGGCCGAAACCATGTCCCGTTACGGCCGGCTGCGCCTCGAAAAGGACCCGAGGCACGGCCTGGTCATGCGCACCGATGACTATCCCGTGCTGGAGGAAGTCATCCGGGCCAAGAAGATCGCGCCGCTGCTCGGACCAAGGATCGACGGCGAGACGGTGGTGGTCCACGCCTCACAGCGCGGGCAGCTCAAGCAACTGCTGCTGAAACTGGGCTGGCCGGCGGAGGACCTGGCCGGCTACGTGGACGGCACCCCGCACCTGATATCCCTCAACGAGGACGGGTGGGCACTGCGCCCGTACCAGCGCCTTGCCAGCGAAAACTTCTGGGCCGGCGGCAGCGGGGTGGTGGTGCTCCCCTGCGGTGCAGGGAAGACCCTGGTGGGGGCCGCGGCCATGGCCACCGGCTCCACCACCACCCTGATCCTGGTCACCAACACGGTGGCGGCCCGGCAGTGGAAGGATGAACTGCTCCGCCGGACGTCCCTCACCGAAGACGAAGTTGGCGAGTACTCCGGTGCCCTGAAGGAGGTCCGCCCGGTGACGATCGCCACGTACCAGGTCCTCACCACCAAGCGCGGCGGGATCTACCCGCACCTTGAACTCGTGGACGGGCACGATTGGGGACTGATCATCTACGACGAGGTCCACCTCCTGCCGGCCCCCATTTTCCGGATGACTGCGGACCTGCAGGCGCGCCGGCGGCTCGGACTGACCGCCACCCTGGTCCGGGAGGACGGCCGGGAAGGCGAGGTCTTCAGCCTGATCGGGCCCAAGCGGTATGACGCGCCCTGGAAGGACATCGAGTCCCAGGGCTACATCGCGCCGGCGGATTGCGTGGAGGTCCGCGTCGATCTGCCGCAGGATGAGCGGGTTGCCTATGCCATGGCCGACGACGCGGACAAATACAGGCTGTGCGCCACCTCGGAATCCAAGACCCAGGTGGTGGAGCAGCTGGTGGCCCGGCACGCCGGTGAGCAGTTGCTGGTGATCGGGCAATACATCGACCAGCTGGACGAACTCGGCGAGCGCCTGGACGCGCCGGTGATCAAGGGCGACACGTCCGTCAAGGTGCGGCAGAAGCTGTTTGACGCGTTCCGCGCGGGCGAGCTGCAGACACTCGTGGTGTCCAAGGTGGCCAACTTCTCCATCGACCTGCCTGAGGCCTCCGTGGCCATCCAGGTCTCAGGTTCCTTTGGGTCCAGGCAGGAAGAGGCGCAGAGATTGGGCCGGCTGCTGCGGCCCAAAAAGGACGGCCGCGCCGCTCGGTTCTACTCCCTGGTGGCACGGGACACCCTGGACCAGGACTTCGCTGCCAAGCGCCAAAGGTTCCTGGCCGAACAGGGGTACGCCTACAGGATCATGGACGCGAAGGACGTGCACGCCACTGATTAGGCGGCGTGCATTCCCTGGTGCGGAAAGCACGGCTCGGTCGCACACTGGAAGCATGACTATGAGAATCGTTCGGGCCGTCCCCGGGCCCGGCCAGGAGTCGGTCTGGGATTACCCGCGGCCGCCACGGATCGAACCCAGCAGCGAACGGATCCGGATCGTCCTGGGCGGCGAATTGATCCTTGACACCACGGATTCCCTGCGGGTCCTGGAGACCAGCCATCCTCCGGTCTACTACCTCCCGCTATCGGCTTTTGCGCCCGGCACACTGGAGCACGCCGCGGGCAGCAGCTTCTGCGAGTTCAAGGGCGCGGCAATGTACCTGACCGTGCGCGGCGGCGGGAAGGAGGCCGAGGGCGCCGCCTGGTCCTACCCCGAGCCCGCTGCCGGGTTCGAGGCGCTGGCCGGCAGGGTGGCCGTCTACCCGGCCAGGATGGACTACTGCGAGGTGGACGGAGAACGGGTCACCGCGCAGCCGGGACGTTTCTACGGCGGCTGGATCACCAGCCGCGTGGTGGGGCCCTTCAAGGGAGAGCCCGGAACGATGGACTGGTAAGTACAAGCGCACCATCATCATGCTCACAACGAATATCCAGACAACTCCCAGAGACTGGGAGCATGATGGGAGCATGAACAAGAACGGTCCAGAAGCCAGGCTGCTCGTCGTCGACGACGAACCCAACATCCGCGAGCTCCTCTCCACGTCGCTGCGGTTCGCAGGCTTTGAAGTGGTCTCAGCCGCGAACGGGCGTGACGCCCTTGCTGCCGCCGATACGCAGGCTCCTGACCTGGCCGTACTGGACGTCATGCTTCCCGACATGGACGGCTTCACCGTCACGCGCCGGCTGCGGGCCTCCGGAAAACACTTCCCCGTCCTGTTCCTCACGGCCAAGGACGACACAGAGGATAAAGTCACCGGCCTGACGGTGGGCGGCGACGATTACGTCACCAAACCCTTCAGCCTGGATGAAGTAGTGGCGCGCATCAGGGCGGTGCTCCGCCGGACGCAGCCCCTGCTGGATGACGACGCGATCATCCGCGTGGACGACCTCGAGCTCGACGACGATGCCCACGAGGTGCGGCGCGGCGGCACCGTCATCGAACTCTCCCCTACCGAGTTCAAGCTGCTTCGTTACCTCATGCTCAATCCCAACCGGGTGCTGTCCAAGTCGCAGATCCTGGACCACGTCTGGGAGTACAACTTCAACGGTGACGCGTCCATCGTGGAGTCCTACATCTCCTATCTGCGGCGCAAGGTCGATATCGACCCCGAGGCGCCGGCCCTGATCCAGACCAAGCGCGGCGTAGGCTACGTGCTGCGGACGGCTGAAAAGCGCTGACCTTGCTGAAGCGGTGGAAGTCGGCCTCGCTCAGGTCGCAGCTGGTGGCCATGATCATGGCGCTGCTGATCGTGGCCTTGACGGTCACCGGGGCGGTGACGTTGACGCTGCTCCACAGTTACCTCCAGGGCCAGGTGGACGACAAGCTGAATGCCGCGGTCGACTCTGCCCGGAAGCAGCGCTCGTTCACCCAACTGCAGGCACCCAGCTCGATTCCCACCGACTATTCCCTGATGCTCTTCGCCCCGGGCGAGCAGCCGTACACGTTCGGCGGCGATCCGGACGACCATCCGGACATCAGCGCCATCAGCGTGGACCAGGCCCAGGCGCGCGGACTTGCTCCCTTCCAGGTCCGCGGAACAGACGGCGAAAACTGGCGGGTTGTGGCGGTGACGGTCCAGAACGGCCAGTCCACCGCCGTCGTGGTCATCGGGCTGCCCCTGGAGAGCGTCGACGACGTCCTCAAGCATGCCACCCTGGTGGTTACCGGGGTAGGACTGCTGACGCTGCTGCTGGCCTCGCTCATTGCCAGCTGGACCGTCTCGCGGGCCTTCCGGCCGCTTGCCAGGGTGGAAAAGACTGCAGCGGCAATCGCCGCCGGGGACCTCTCCCGCCGCGTGGAGGTGGAGAACCCAACCACCGAACTGGGCCGGCTCAGCAGCTCCCTGAACGCCATGCTGGCGCATATCGAGACAGCTTTTGCGGCCAGGACCGCTTCCGAGGCAAGGATGCGCCGATTCGCCGCCGACGCATCGCACGAACTGCGCACTCCCCTGGTAACCATCCGTGGATTCTCCGAGCTTTACCGCCATGGCGCCCTGGCCACGGACGACGACGTGGCCACGGCGATGAACCGGATTGAAAGCGAAGCCAAGCGCATGGGCTCCATGGTTGAGGACCTGCTCCTGCTGGCCCGGCTTGACGAGCAGCGGCCGCTGCAGCAGAAACCGGTGGACCTCCAGCTCATAGCCCATGACGCCGTGGTGGACACCCAGGCCAGCGACCGTTCCAGGGTGATCACGCTAACCGGGCTCGACGGCGGAACGGCGGCACCGGCCCCCGTGCTGGGGGATGAGGCCAAACTGCGCCAAGTGGTGGGCAACCTGGTGGGCAACGCCTTGCGCTACACCCCCGAGGGCAGCCCGATCGAGCTTGCGGTCGGGGTGCGGGCGGACGACGGCGAGGAGCGCTCCGTCATCGAGGTACGGGACCACGGGCCCGGGATCTCGGAAGATGATGCGGCGAAGGTTTTTGAACGCTTTTACCGGGCTGACACGTCCCGCACCCGGGAGACGGGCGGCAGCGGCCTTGGCCTTGCCATCGTCGCCGCCATCGTTGGGTCCCACGGCGGCTCCGTCCGGGTGGAAAAGACCGACGGCGGGGGCGCCACCCTGGTGGTCAGCCTTCCGCGTCGGGAAGACACACCACGGCCCGGCGACGGGCAGGAGGACGGCGACGGGCAGGAAGAAGCGCACGGCAGTACTGCCCGGGCCAAGGGCAGCGACGGGTCGGTTATCCACATATAGCCTTCCCATCATGGAGGCGCGTGCGGATGCTCCGTAGGCTCGTCCCAGCAGTCCGGAACCGCCGGGCCCGGGGGCGGTACGCCTTGCCTACCCTCCCGCCGCAGTGAGCGTAGTGAAAGGCACAGCCATGAGCATCATTTCCGTCGATACCGAACTGCTTCAGGTGAAGTCCGCCAGCGTGCAGGCAACCGTGGACCGGATCAGCACCGACGTGCAGACCATGAAGCGGGGCCTCGATGAACTGCAGGGCTCATGGCGCGGATCGGCAGCCACCAACTTCCAGGCCCTGATCACCGAATGGACCATCACCCAGGGCCGTGTGGAGGCCTCCCTGGCGTCCATCAATGCGGCACTGGCCTCCGCGGCCGCTACCTATGCCCAGGCGGAGCAGGGAAATACGCAGCGCTTCAGCTGACGGTGTGCCCCTATTACGCCTCCGGCGTGCCTTGGTGGAAGCGCAGCCGCCACCGGCCGCCGTCCAGGACCCACAGCGAGCTGCGGAGCGTCGTGCCGGAGCGGGCAAAGCTTCGGTAGGTCAGCAGTACCGCGCCGGTGCCGATGCGCTCAGCACCGAGGATCTCGATGTCGGTACGTTCGCCGGGGTCTTCTTCCAATGCCATCATCATCGCGTCGCGGGTCCAGACCCTTCCCGAACTGCCGATCTCCATGAAGTCCGGGTGGAGCAGGACAGCGGTGCGGCCGATGTCCCCGCGCACCAGCGGCCCCAGCAGCTCGCGTTCGAGCTCTTCCACCAGCGCCTCCGGCGGGATGGCACCTCCCTGCCCCGTTGCCTCAGCCACTTCAAGGGCCTCATCGTCCAGTTCGCTGAACAGGTCGAGTTCCTCGAAGGCAGAGACCGGGCCGGGAGTGGGCCGCCCCGTGCCGCCTGCAGGTGCGTTTCCACCGGACCGCGTGGATGGGGCGGCGGCCGGCTGGCCCGGAATATCCAGCGTGGCGGGCAGGCCCACACCGGATGGTTGCTGCGCGTTCACAGTGCGCATCGAGGCTGCCTGCCGGCGCGGGTCCGCCTGCTGTGCGCCCGGGTGGTGCCCGCCGGGGAATCCAGGCCCCGACCTTGCCGCCACTCCCTGCTGGTATGCCGTGGCGGCAGCCCTGGCCCGTTCATCGGCGGCCTCGTTGAGGTCATGCCCGGCATGGCCCTTGACCCACTCAAAGGTATAGATGCGGCCGGCAAGCTCCCGGTCGAGTTCCTTCAGCAGTTCCACGTTCAGGACGGGCTTTCCGTCGGCCTTGCGCCAGCCCTTGCGTTTCCACCCTGGCATCCACTTGGTGATGGAGTTGATCACATACTGGCTATCGCACAGGATGCGCAGGTCTTCCCCGGGCAGGTGCGCGGTGGCGCGCAGGAGATCAAGGACAGCCATCAGCTCCCCCTGGTTGTTGGTCCCGTGCGGCCACCCTCCTGCCCGCCAGCAATCATCATTCACATACCAGGCCCAACCGGCCGGACCAGGGTTACCCAAGGCCGAACCGTCAGCCGCTGCAGTAATCGTCACCGGTCCATCCTGCCAGAAGCAGCTGACAATGGGCTGGCGCCGGGGCATCCCAGGCCACGCGACGACGAAAAAATGCGGCCCCCTCCGAGGAGGGGGCCGCATTTTCTGTAACTGGCGGGACAGGTCCCGGCGGGGAAGCTTAGAAGCCGCCCATGCCGCCCATGCCACCCATGTCGTCACCGCCGGCAGGGGCAGCAGCCTTCTCCGGCTTGTCAGCCACTACTGCTTCGGTGGTGAGGAACAGGCCGGCAATGGAAGCCGCGTTCTGCAGGGCAGAGCGGGTCACCTTTACGGGGTCGTTGACGCCGGCAGCCAGCAGGTCGGTGTATTCACCGGTTGCTGCGTTCAGGCCGTGACCTGCGGGCAGGCCGCGGACCTTGTCGACAACCACGCCGGGCTCGAGGCCGGCGTTGAAGGCAATCTGCTTCAGCGGGGCGTCGATGGCAACGCGGACGATGTTGGCGCCCGTTGCTTCGTCGCCGGACAGCTGCAGGTTGGCGAATGCCTTGGCACCGGCCTGGATCAGGGCCACGCCGCCACCGGCGACGATGCCTTCCTCAACTGCAGCCTTGGCGTTGCGGACTGCGTCCTCGATGCGGTGCTTGCGTTCCTTGAGCTCAACCTCGGTAGCCGCACCTGCCTTGATGACTGCAACGCCGCCGGCCAGCTTGGCCAGGCGTTCCTGCAGCTTCTCGCGGTCATAGTCGGAGTCGGAGTTCTCGATCTCGGCGCGGATCTGGGAAACGCGGCCTGCGATCTGGTCGGCGTCGCCGGCACCTTCGACGATGGTGGTCTCGTCCTTGGTGACAACAACCTTCCGGGCCTGGCCCAGGAGCTCCAGGCCGGCGTTCTCCAGCTTGAGGCCAACTTCCTCGGAGATGACCTGGCCACCGGTGAGGACAGCGATGTCAGCCAGCTGGGCCTTGCGGCGGTCGCCGAAGCCCGGAGCCTTGACGGCTACGGACTTGAAGGTGCCCCGGATCTTGTTGACGATCAGGGTGGCCAGGGCTTCGCCTTCGATGTCTTCGGCGATGATCAGCAGCGGCTTGTTGGACTGCATGACCTTTTCCAGGACAGCAACCAGTTCCTTGACGTTGGAGATCTTGGAGTTGACGATCAGGATGTAGGGATCCTCAAGGACCGTCTCCTGGCGCTCTGCGTCGGTGACGAAGTAGGCGGAGATGTAGCCCTTGTCGAAGCGCATGCCTTCGGTGAGCTCGAGCTCCAGGCCGAAGGTATTGGACTCCTCGACCGTGATGACGCCTTCCTTGCCCACCTTGTCCAGGGCTTCGGCGATGAGGGCACCGATCTCGTCGTCACCGGCGGAGATGGAGGCCGTGGCCGCGATCTCTTCCTTGGTTTCGATTTCCTTGGCGGAGTTCAGCAGTTCGGCGGTGACGGCCTCAACAGCCTTCTCGATGCCGCGCTTGAGGGACAGCGGGTCGGCGCCGGCTGCAACGTTGCGCAGGCCTTCCTTGACCAGTGCCTGTGCCAGGACCGTTGCCGTAGTGGTGCCGTCACCGGCAACGTCGTCAGTCTTCTTGGCAACTTCCTTGACCAGCTCTGCGCCGATCTTCTCGTAGGGGTCGTCCAGCTCGATCTCCTTGGCGATGGAAACACCATCGTTGGTGATCGTGGGGGCGCCCCACTTCTTTTCGAGGACGACGTTGCGTCCACGCGGGCCGAGGGTGACCTTAACGGCGTCGGCGAGGGTGTTCAGGCCACGCTCAAGGCCGCGGCGTGCCTCTTCATCAAATGCAATGATCTTGGCCATAACGGCAATAGTCCTTTCGGGACAGTCGTTAAGAATGAACCTTCGCTGCAGTGCCCGCGACGGACGATCCTTTGACGGCGGCCTCTGTATGCCCCCGGGGTGGGATCTCACTGAAGTAAGGTGTTTCTTTCGCTCCTCGACCGGTGCAGCGCGCCGCCGGCCGGGACCAGGCTTTGCTTAGCAGTCGGTACGTCAGAGTGCTAACTCAATAATTAGCACTCCCCAGGTGAGAGTGCAAGCGATAAGGCGCCTGGCGCACGCTCTGCAAGGGGCGCTTCGCCCAGGGCGATCAGCCGGCGCGTCCGGCCGTCTCCCGGCCGGCGGGGACGGGGTTATTGTCCGCCCCGTATTTGAAGACGGAAAAAACGGCCGATGTGATGTCCCCATTGGAATCGAAGGCAACCGGGCCGGATTCGCCGTCGTAATTGATGTCCGGGCCAGCGGCAAGTCCGCCCAGGCACTCCTTGTAGCTGAGGCAGGGGGCCGACGGGGTTCCGGCTCCGGGAATTCCCGTTCCGCCGGACACGGGAATGAGGTTGGCTGCTATGGAGCGGCCCGCGTCGTCCTGGGCGCGGGCGGCTGCCAGGGCCGCCAGTGTTACGGCGTCGAAGGTTTCGGCGGCGTAGGAGACATCCTTGAGGGAAGGGTCCACCGCCAGGAGCTTTGCCTGGAAAGCGGCCGTGGGCAGCTGGCCCGGGATAATGGCGCGGGCGCCGTCAAGGACGCCGGACCCCAACCCGGATCCGTAACGGGCGAAACCGCCGTCGCTGAGGATGAGCTTCGAACCGGCAACGCCGGCGTTGTGCAGCGCAGCCAAAGCGCCCTGGGCGCCGTCACGGGCGACCAGGACAACAGCATCAGGGCTGGCTTTGGCCACCGAGTGCGCGGCGTCGGCAACGTTCCCGGGCTTGAAGCCGACTGCCGGCAGGACCGTCAGCCCGGAGCCCCGGGCGGCTTCCGTGACCGCAGTGGAGACCTCCCTGCCGTAGGAGCCTTCCTGGTAGAGCACGCTGATGGTGGCGGCGCCGCCGTCCTTGGCGAGTTTGGCCAGCACGGGGCCCTGTGCGACGTCGGCCGCGGCCGTCCGGAAATAGTAGCCGCCGCTGGCCCTGGTGGAGAGCGCCGAAGCGGTATTGGCCGGTGAAATGACCGGTACGTGTGCACGGGAAAGGACGTCGGTGGCGGCCGCTGCGTCGCTCGAGTCGGTGGGCCCGATGGCTACGTCGGCTTTGGCGTCCACCAGGCCCTTGGCCTGGGCGGCGGTGTCCTGGTCCGGATGCACGGGGAGCAGCTCCACCGGGCGCCCCTTGTGGCCACCCGCCGCATTGATCTCCTGGATGGCCACTTTGGCAGCGGCCAGCTGGGCTGCGTTGAGGAAGGCGTTGGCGCCGGTGTTATCCAGGAGCAGGCCCACGCGGAGGACGCCATCGCCGGAGGCCTCGGCCGATTGAACCCGGGCGTTTCCCCCGGCGGCGGCGCATGCCGTAACGGAAAGGACGGCTGCCAGCGAAACGGCAAGCGCGGTCCGGACGCGGGCGGCGGGGCGATGGACCGGCATCACTGGACGGGCCGGACGTTTTCGGCCTGGGGGCCCTTCTGGCCCTCTCCAATATCCAGTTGCACCCGCTGACCCTCCTCAAGGGCGCGGTAGCCCTCCCCCTGGATCGCCGACCAATGGACAAACACGTCGTCACTGGAGCCGTCAACGGTGATGAAGCCGTAGCCCTTTTCAGCGTTGAACCATTTGACGGTTCCCAGTGCCATGTTGAACAACTCTTTCCGTTGGGTGCCGGGAGGGACCGGACCAGCGTAACTGGAGGGCGTTTCGGCTACCGGTAACCGGGGCCGAGCACCACCACGAGCGGTACCTGGAATTGGGTGCTGTTCACCACGGTGGGAATGTTCAGCAGCGCAGCGAGTGCCTGCGCGCTTGCCAGTTGCTGGGGGCCGGCGTAGAAGATCACGGAGGATTTCTGCGGAGCGCCGGACCAGTTGCCCACCGGGCCGAGCCGCCACCCGTCGGCCTGGACGGCAGCGCCCACCCGGCTGGCCAGGCCAGCGGTACCTGCCGCGTTGTAGACGGCTACTGGCTGGGTCTTATCGACGACGGCCTGCGGGGTTGCGGACGCCGAGGGCTCAGGCGCGGCTACGTCGCTTTGGCTGGGCACGGAAGAGGGAGACTGCGTGGCAGACGGTGTGGTCGGTGCAGGCGAAGCGGTGGATCCTGTGCCTGCCAGCGGAGCCGACTCCACGCTGGCCGATGCCTGGCTGGCGGTGGTGTTGAATCCGAGCTTGGGAAGGATCAGGAAGGACACCAGGCCGATGGCCAGGGCCGCCGCTCCCACGGCCAGGATTGGCCACAGCCGCACGCGGGACGGGGCCGAGGCCGTCCGGTGGACACCTTGTCGCGACGCGGCCTCCGGGACCTTGTCGAATTCATCGCGGGCGTATCTGGTCATGGTGGAAGGACATCCTTGTTGATTGCGGCTGGTGTCCCGGACTGGGGCGTCTTAAGCGTCGGATCCCAGGCGCCGGGCGGTGCGCGCACGGTGGCGCGACGTACGTAGTCTACGCAATCTCTTGACCAGCATGGGATCGTGGGCCAGTGCGTCCTCGCGGTCAATGAGGGCGTTGAGGAGCTGGTAGTAATGGGTCGCCGAGAGGTCGAACAGTTCGCGGATGGCCTGTTCCTTGGCTCCCGCGTATTTCCACCACTGCCGTTCCAAGGCCAGCATCTGCTGTTCGCGCTCCGAGAGGGAGGACTCGCGGAGGCTGAAATCCGCCAGGAGGGACTTCCGTGGTTCCTGCTCCGGCAGGTGTTCCCGGGCCGGTTCCGCCACGGCACGCTCCTTCGCTGGTTACGGTAAATGTCTTACCCCCCATGCTAGCCGCCGAATAACATCAGTGTCATTTGGGTGCCTGCCACAATGGAACGATGTTTGAATCGGATGCGCTGTTCGAGCTCCAGCAGTCCCCCGCGGACGACGTCAGCTTCGCCGACCTTGCCAAGCTGCCGCTGGCCGGGCTCATGGCCCCGGACTGGGCCGACGCGCTCCACGGCGTGGAGGCCCAACTCCGGAAGGTGCTGTCCTTCCTTGCAGCGGAAGAAGCCGCCGGGCACCAGGTCCTGCCGGCGCCGTCGAACGTCCTGCGCGCCTTCCGCCAGCCCCTCAAGGACGTGAAGGTCCTCATCGTGGGGCAGGATCCCTACCCCACGCCGGGACATGCCGTCGGGCTGTCGTTTTCCGTCGAGCCGCACGTGCGGCCCATACCCCGCAGCCTGGTGAACATCTACAAAGAGCTGGAATCGGACCTGGGGATTCCGCCGCGGGTCCACGGCGACCTGTCGGCATGGTCGGAGCAGGGCGTGCTGCTCCTGAACCGGGTGCTCACCGTCCGGGCCGGGGCCGCGGGTTCACACCGGGGCAAGGGCTGGGAGGAGATCACGACGGCGGCAGTCACGGCGTTGGCGGCCCGCAAGGCACCGGACGGGTCAAGGGCGCCGCTGGTGGCGGTGCTGTGGGGCAAGGAAGCCGAGACTGTCCACCCGCTTCTGGCCGGGGCGCCCGCCGTTGCCAGCGCCCATCCCAGCCCGCTGTCCGCCTCGCGCGGATTTTTTGGCTCGAGGCCGTTCAGCCGCGTGAACAAACTGCTGCGGGAGCAAGGTGCGCCGGACGTAACCTGGGAGCTCCCGCCGTCGCCCTAGCTTAGGCTTGCCTTATGAGCACTGTCCCTGCCGCCACCAGCGCAACCAAGAAGAGCCGACCCCAGGTCAACCTGACCGTGCTGCGCAAAGAGCAGCTAACCCCGCACATGGTGCGGGTGGTGGCGGGCGGAGACGGCTTCAGTGACTTCACCAACAACGGGTTCGTGGACCGGTATGTGAAGATCGTCTTCCCCCAGCCGGGCGTTGACTACCCTTCTCCCCTTGACCTCTGGGAGGTCCGGGAAACCATGCCGCGCGAACAGTGGCCGTACACCCGCACCTATACCCTGCGCTGGGTGGACCCGGAAACCCGCGAACTGGCCATCGACTTCGTGGTCCACGGCGACGAGGGGCTGGCGGGTCCGTGGGCGGCCAATGCCCGGCCCGGGGACACGCTCACCTTCACCGGCCCGGGCGGCGCCTACAACCCAAACCCGGATGCTGACTGGTACCTGTTTGCCGGCGACGAAGCGGCACTGCCCGCCATGGCGGCATGCATCGAGTCGCTGCCGGCGGACGCAACCGGGCTCGCTTTCCTGGAGGTCGGTTCCGAAGCGGACATCCAGTCCATTGCCGCCCCCGCCGGGCTGGACGTGAGGTGGCTGCCGCGCAACGGCGCTCCCGCCGGTTCCAGCGATGTACTGGTCAAGTCGGTGGCGGACGCCCAGTGGCCCGCCGGCACGGTGGACGTCTTTGCGCACGGCGAACGTGGTTACATGAAGGCGCTGCGCGAGGTCTTCTTCAAGCAGCGCGGCCTGGAGCGCCGGCAGGTATCGCTCTCCGGTTACTGGGCACAGGGCCGGGTGGAGGATGTGTTCCAGGCGGAGAAGAAACTGCCCGTCGGACAGATCTAGGCCGGCCTCGCGTCCGAATGCTAGCGGCGGCGTGCCCGGCGCCGCTCGTTGCTCGCCAGGCTGCGGGTCAGTGGACGGGCCAGGACGTCACCCAGGACGATTCCGCCGGCCGTTCCCAGCACGATGGCGCCGGCGCTGAGCATTCCACCGGCACCGGCCAGGATTTCGGTTTCCTCAACGGTGAGCACGTACATGGACCGGAAGATTGTCAGGCCCGGCAGCAGGATCAGCGCGGCGGGGACTGCCACCACCAGCTGCGGCGCCCCCATCCGCAGGGCCACCACCCTGGCCAGGAGGCCAATGACGACGGCGGCAATGGCCGGCGAGAACCGGTCGCCGATTCCCAGCTGGCCGCAGCCCAGCAGCACCAGGTAGCCTGCCACCCCTACGGCGGCCGTGGGCAGCAGGAGCTGCCAGGTGGTCTGCTCCGTAATGCCGATGGCCATGACGGCCGCGGCTACGAAGAGGATCAGGACCCAGAGGTCGTAGGCGGGCGGGAAGGTCTGCGTGACGTCGATGCGCTGCAGGCCGGTCAGCTCCCCCACGACGAACGCGACGGCGATGCCCGCCACGATGGCGCCGAAGGTCAGCAGCGTGGACAGGAAGCGTCCCGCGGCCGTCACCGGGAAGCCGTTGATGGCGTCCTGCACCGAGGACACCAGGCGCCCGGTGGGCAGGAGCAGCAGGATGCCGCCCACCACCACGATCGAGGGTGACGTGGTGAGCCCCAGCTGCCAGAGCAGGAGCGCCAGCATGGTGACCACGAACGAGCAACTGGCGGTGATGAAGAAGTCCGGCACCCGCCACCGTCCCAGCTGGCGGGCCAGCAGGCTGATGCCGATATTGGCAACGAACGCGATCAACGACGACACCGGTCCGCCGCCCAGCACGCCCACGAACACGGCCGCGAAAACACCGAAGGCGCCCGTGACCATCCAGCGGGGATACGGCTTGGGGCTGGTGATGGCCTCGTTGAGCCTGCGGATCGCTTCATCACGGCCCACGCCGCCGGCAACGATGTCCGTTACCAGCTGGTGGACCTTGGCAAGGCCCGCATAGTTGTTGGTCCAGGACCGGACCACGCGCAGCAGGGCAATCGGCGTCTGGTCCTTGGGGGCGTAGTTGATCCCCACGGACTGGTTGGTGATGTCCACTTCGATGTTCTTCAAACCCAGCGCGGCGGTGACGGCGATGATGCTGGTCTCCACTTCCAGGGCGCCTGCACCGTAGCGGAACATGGTCTCGGCAAGATGCAGGGCGAAGTCCAGGGTTTTGCGCGCGGACGTGTCCACGCCGCCCACCTGGATGGTGGGGTTTGCGTAGGGACTTCCGGCCAGCCGGTCCACGATGCTCAGGGGCGCCGTGGGCGGATTTTCGCCCTGCACCAGGCGGCGCAGCATCCTCTTGGCGGCCGCATCCTGCCGGAGCTGCGCAGGGGTCAGCGGTTCAGTTTTGGGCAGGCCGTCAGTCTTCGGCCTGGACCCTGGCCGTTCGGGCCGGTTGCTCATGCCCGTTCCTCCCTGTGCGCGGTTGGTGGATGGTCAGGCTGCGCGCTTGAGCGGCAAGTTCCCCAGCAGTGTGCGGGCAGCGGCGGCAGCGGACCTGGCCAGCCGGTTGGCGTGGAAGACGGCGGGACGGACGGGCAGGACAAAGTCCCCCACCAGCTGGACCACTTCCCCGCCGAACCCCTTCTTGAACTCGTAGCCGCCGTGGCCTTCCTCGTCCTGTCCGGAGATGCCGAAGGTGCCGTAGAAGTTGTACCGCGGGTACCCCTTTTCCAGCGCATGCAGCATCATGCCCCAGTACAGCGACGTTGCGCCGTTGAAGTAGATGTAGTCCTGGACGGTGCCGCCGATCACGCAGACCACCTCGTCGCCATAGCAAACGAAGTGGATGGCAGCCACGGTGGCGGTACCCACGGAGTCGGGGAACCGTTCAATGTCCTTCAGGCTCCGCTCGTAGCTGTCCACCAGGTCCTGGACCACCTTGAGCCGGTTGGCTTTCTTCTTACTGCCGGTTTCCTCCACCTCGCGCCGCAGATCGTCAGCCGTGGCGGACTCCGCGGCCAGGCGTTCAGTGATGGACTTCCGGTAGGCCGGAATGTCGATCTTGGCCATCATGAGCTTGGTGAATTCCGGCGACGTGGTGCGGAGGAGGTGCTCGTAGTACCCGCGTTCGCGGTAGACGAATCCCTTTTCGTCCCCGGCCCGGCTCAGGGCTCCGTAAAACTCGTCCAGGGTTTCCAGGGTGGCCTGCTCCAGGAAGACGCCGTTCTTCTCCGCCTTGCGGATGGCCTTCCGGGTGCGGTAACTGGTGCCCATGATCAGTTCTTCGGCGTCCTGGATGCCCACCAGGTTCTTGATGAACATCCAGTTGACGTTGACGAAGTTCATGTCCAGGCCCTGGTGCTGGAATCCGAGCCCTTCCAGGTCCGCCACCAGCGGCCGGTTGTCCTCGACGTCGGGGTGCTCGGCGCCGTCCTCGTCCCGGGCTATGTACCGGATGTTGGGTGAGATCCTCAGTTCAGCGGCTTTGCGGCCTGCAGCATGCTTCCGGAGAAGTTCGACGACGCCGCCCACCAGTTCGCGGTCCGTGTAGTCCATGAGGGGTCCCTTGGCGCATTCACAGACCGTGTAGCCCAGCCGGGTGGTGGTGTAGTTGAGCTTTCCCGCTGCCACGAGTTCGCCGTCGCGCCGGACGCCGAAGAGCTCCACCTGCTGGCCGCGGGCGCGCTGGAAGCGGGCAAAGTCGATGGACTGCAGGAAGCTGTTCTGCGGGTGCTTCAGGGCGAAGGCCTCAAAGTCGGCGTCGCTGAGGTTGGCGTATTCAAGCCCGGTAGCGGCGGAAACTGGATTCAAGGGGTGACCTCTTCTGATTCTTCGCGGCCTGGGGCCAGGCGCTGGACGGACGGTGTTCGTGCGGGCCCTGCGGGTGAAAGCGGGCCCTACGGGAGGGCTCGGTGGTTTTGCTGCCGGAGCCGGTCAGTAGAACTGCTGGCCGGTGCGGGCGGTCTCGATCCGGCGGAACACCTTTTCTCCGCCGCTGACCCAAAGCCGGTGACGGAGCGGGGACAGGACGTAGTCATGGCAGCCCACAAAGTCCGTGACAGTTTTGGTGAAGCTGGTCTTGAACATGCCCATTCCGTAAAGGTTGTGGGTTTTGTCCTTGATGCGGGCGGCCGGCGGGGTACCGCAGAAGTCGTATTCGGTACAGCCGAGTTCCTGCATGCGCCGGATGGCAGTCCACTGCACCAGGTGCGAATCCCCGTACTGCTTGCGGTTCTGGGTGGAACCGCCGTCCTTATAGGTCGCTTTGGCACCGTAGTTGATGACGAATGCCCCCACGCTGGGTTTCCCGTCCTCGTAGGTGAAGAAGAAGTTGCCCTGGCCGCGGTTGCAGAACTCGTCCCAGAACCGGGCGTAGTAGTCGTAGCTGCGCAGGGGCATGGAACCCTTGGCCTTGACGGTGTCGGCCATCAGTTCGTAGAGCGCACGGTAGGTCTCAGGGCCCGGTTCCTGCCGTACCACCTGGCAGCCCTCGCGTTCTGCGCGCCGGACGGCGTTCCTGGCGCGGGAGGAAATGGCTTTGAACACTTCCTCCTCCGTCCCGGAGATATCCAGCAGGGCGGTGGAGTCATTGGACTGGATGTTGGGCGCTTTGACCAGGGTGGCGGCCTGAAGTTCTTCCTGTGCAGCCTCGGAGTCGACGATGTCCGGCTCCACCTTGATGGTGAAGACGTTCAGTTTGCGGCTGCGGACGAAAGCCGCGCACGCTTCGAGGGCTGGTTTCAGGTCTGCGGGGTCCGCCACGTCGGGGCCCTTGATCAGATACCAAAGCCGCCCCAGGACGGGGAACCGCTTTTCCAGCACCAGGTTGTAGCTGGAGCTTCCGCCGCTTTCCAGCACCAGGAACAGGACCTTCCAGCCACTTCCGTTCTTGACGGAGGCGTACGCGGCGGACTGCAGCATGTTGCCGCCGTTCGGGTTGGCCGTGACGTGCTTGTCCCAGTTCTCAATTTCCTCGGCTGTGGCAAAACGTGCGGTGAATTCTCGCAAGGGGGCCGTGTCCAATCGGGTTTGTGCGCGGTTTCGGTACTTCTGGATGCGTGCGGACATGCAGCCTCAAGTCTAAAGCCTCAGCGATGCCAGCCTTTTCTCCGGGCCTGCCTGGCATGGCGCCGATGCAGGCCGAATGCCACCTTGACGCGGCTCATGGCATTCAACAAGTGTGGGGGTATGAGGCCGGACCAGGGACAGAGCGGTACAGACGTGAAGAGAGGGCGGCCCTACAGTGCAGGTGTCCAGGCGGCGGCCCTTGCCGGGTTCCTGGTGGCGTCCCTGCTGGTGGCAGGCCTCGGCGGCCTGGCGTCTGCAGCGAATGTCAACGGCTGGTACGCCACCGCGGACAAAGCGCCGTGGACCCCGCCCAACGGTGTATTCGGCCCGGTTTGGGCCGTCCTGTACACGGCCATGGCCGTGGCCGCCTGGCTCGTGTGGCGCAAGCGCAGCACCGGAACCCGCAGGGCCATGACGGCATATGCCGTCCAACTGGTTCTGAACCTCGCCTGGACGCCGGCGTTCTTTGCGCTCTACCCGCTCCTGGGCACGACGGCATTGTGGTTGGGGCTGGCCATCATTATCACCCTGATCGGCGCCGTCGCAGTGACCGTGATGTACTTCGGTCCCATCAGCCGGGCGGCAGGACTGCTCCTGCTGCCATACGTCTCATGGCTGGTGTTCGCAGCCAGCCTCAACTGGTGGGCGGCAGCGCACAACTAGCTCAGCCCTGTCCCGCCATTCCCGCGCTGCCGCCGGGAACCGTCAGCATTCGACGACGTTGACGGCGAGGCCGCCCATGGCGGTTTCCTTGTATTTGGAGGACATGTCTTTGCCGGTTTCGCGCATGGTGATGATGACTTCGTCGAGGGAGACGCGGTGGGTTCCGTCGCCCCAGAGCGCCATTTTCGCGGCGTTGATCGCTTTCGCGGCGGCGATCGCGTTCCGTTCGATGCAGGGGACCTGGACCAGCCCGCCGATCGGGTCGCAGGTCAGGCCGAGGTTGTGTTCCATCGCGATCTCCGCGGCGTTCTCCACCTGTGCCGGGGACCCGCCCATGACCTCGGCCAGGCCCGCGGCGGCCATCGAGGACGCGGACCCCACCTCGCCCTGGCAGCCGACTTC